>DLFX01000139.1:0-8880 GCA_002482405.1 Firmicutes bacterium UBA7709
ATGACACCATCGAACTTCCGGCCGAGGGTTATGTGGAATATGTGGTGCAGCCCGACGATACGTTTTACAAGATCGGTCACAGGTTTAAGCTGGACTATCAGCGCATCATCGCCCAGAATCCCCAGATCGAAAATCCCAATGAGATCTGGCCGGGCGAAGTCATCTATCTCATCTATCTGGGCTATTAGTACTCTGTAACCCCTGATTTCTTACAGAGTGCTAGAAACAGCCGAACGGATCGGCATCCTCCTCACCCTCTCGTCGAACTCCCGGAAGCTCGTTCGGAAAAGCGCCGTCTGGTGATCCGAACTCCCGATCCGTTCAAAGCCCATTCTCTCGGAAAACCGCACGCCAGCCTCAGTCACATTGCTGGCAGCGATGGAATCGATGCATATCCCCTTCTCCGCAAAGCCGCGGTAGTAATCCATCGTGGCATCCAGCAGCATCCGGAGGGCGTCGGTCTTTCTGTACTCCTTTTCCACAAGAACGCAGGAGAAAAGCAGGTTCACAGAATCCCCTTCCCGCAATTCCTCCATTGAAATGAGAGCCTCCGCAGTCAGGTTTCTGTCATTGAAGGTTCCGTTGACCGTCTGATCGAAAATCTCCTGTTTCACCGGCAGTACGTCCGTAAAGCCCACGATGACCCCGTCATCCTCCAAAACAGCGCCTCCGCTGGGATTGGAAAGATACCAGCGGTAGGCCTCCTCATAAGGCGTGATGTATTCCTCGGAGTAATATTTCTTTTCCATCTGCTCCATGTAAATAAAGTCATCGATGACCAGTTCGTTCTTTATATTCATGTCTTCCCTCTTTTTCATTCTCGGCTTTTCTGGTTTGCCCGGTTCTCATTTTCCGTCCTTTATGATCTGCCTGCTCAATATGTCAAACTGTTTGTCGAGAAAGTCCTCGGTTATCTCAATAATTTTGGAGGACAGCTTCAGCCCTTCCAGGAATATGACGATATGCTCCGCCAGAGCCTGTGGGTCCCCTTCCATAAATTCTTCCCTTGCCTGTCCGTAGCCGATCAACTTGGCAAAGATATTTACGGTGGAATGGAACCGCCTTTTTAAATAATCCCGCTGGTCCGGATTCGAAACGGAAAATTCGTAAACCGCGACCTCAATGCGGTTTTTATTGTAGGCAATATCGTTTTTCTGAAGCTGGAAGAATCCTTCCATAAGCTTCCTCGCGGACAGCTTCAGCGCGATCGCCTGATCAATGCTGGCTCCGGCGTCATTCTCATCCCGCTCCAGCACTTCGATAAAGATTTCCTTCGTAGATCCGAAATGCCGGTAGAGCCCGCCCCGGCTCAGGCCGCACGCCTCGCAGATGTCCTTCATGGTAACCGCGTTGAAGCCCTTTTGCGAGAATAACCCTTCCGCGGTCTGTACGATGAATTGCCTTGTCTTATCACCTTTTTCCGCCATTTTTCCAGCTCCTTTCATTGCGACGCACATGTCTCTTTTAAAAAAATTATAGGACATTCATGTCACAATGTCAATAGTTATATAAATGGTTATATCGATTGTTTTCCTTCTGTCTGCTATTGATTTCCTGCCGATTGTATGTTAAAAATAACATATTGGTTAAAAATGACAGAAGGAGAAAGACTATGAGCATTCGGTACGCTATTTTGGGACTGTTGAGCTGGAGGCCTTCCAGCGGTTATGAGCTAAAAAAGGTCTTTGAGGCTTCCCCTTATCTTTACTGGTCGGGAAACAACAACCAGATCTATAAGGCGTTGCTGGAGCTTCAGAAAGAAGGGCTGATCTCCTGCGAGACCGTTCATCAGGACGGCGCTCCTTCAAAGAAGGTCTATTCCATAACGAAAGACGGCGCCTCGAAACTGAAGGGCTGGATCAAGACAGCCCCGGCAGCGCCGGAATTCAAAAAGCCGTTTCTCATTCAGATGGCGTGGGCCGACATGCTGAACAAAGGGGAACTGGAAGATCTTTTCGCCCGGTATGAGGCGGAGGTTGAAGCCCAGCTGGATCAGCAGAAGGAGGATTATGACCGGGAAAAATCCTGGCCGAACCGCTCTGCAAGGGAAACCTTTTTGTGGAATATGATTTCCGTCAATCTCATGACCACTTATCAGAACGAATTAAACTGGGTTAGGAAGGTGCGCCATCAGCTGTCCCGGGTAGAAGAATAGGAGGATACGATGAAAATCATCGTCGGGTATTATGCCGCCTGGACGGCCAACTCCGGCTTTACGCCGTCTCAGATCGACGCGTCGAGGCTGACCCATATCAATTACGCCTTTGCCAACATAGGGCCGGACTTGAGAATTGAATTGGGGTATCCCGATCTTGACCCCTTTAACATGAGCCAGCTCTATTCGTTAAAGCAGATCTACCCGAGTTTAAAGACTTTGATTTCCGTGGGGGGCTGGACCTGGTCGGGCCGGTTTTCCGACGCGGCCCTCACCGAAGAATCCCGGAGGATTTTTTCCGACAGTTGTGTCGATTTTATAAAGCGATACGGATTTGACGGAGTGGATGTCGACTGGGAGTTTCCGGTAAGCGGCGGGCTGCCCACAAATGTGCGGCGCCCCGAGGACCGGCGCAACTTTACGCTGCTGCTTCAGGCTCTGCGGGAAGCGCTGGATGCGCAGGGGGAGATGGACGGAGAGCATTATCTCCTCACCATTGCGGGAGGAGCCGGCAGCTATTATCCGCAGAATGTGGAACTGCCGGAGATCGCTCAATACCTGGACTTCGCAAATATCATGACCTATGATATCTACGGCACCTGGGATACCTATACCGATTTCAACGCGCCTTTATACCTGAACAGCGATATTACCAATCATTTTAAATGGAGCGTTGATTCCGCGGTCCGGGAATGGTACGCGGCAGGCTTTCCCCTCGAAGAGCTGGTGATGGGAATCCCTTTTTACGGTTATATCTACAGCTCGGTCAACGACTTCAACTTCGGACTGTACCAACCTTTTAGCGGAGCCAATTCCATCCTTTACAGCCAGGTTGCCGCAAATTATCTGGACGCTCCCGGTTTTACGCGATATTTCCATCCGGAATCGAAGGTTCCCTGGCTCTTCAACGGCTCTGTTTTCATCAGCTATGACGATCCGGAATCGATCCGGTACAAGACGGACTATATCAAAGCAATGGGTCTGGCCGGAGCGATGATCTGGGAGCTCAGCGGAGATCCCAGCGACGTCCTGTTATATTATATTTACAATGACCTGAATAACCCGGCCGTTTAATTGCAAACCTGAATAACCCGGCCATTTAATGCAAATCTGAATGATCCGGCAGTTTAATCGCGGACCGGAAGCTCTTCCAGGTGATCGTGCTTTCTCTGGAGATAGCGAAGCTCCTTCACCATAAAGGTGATCGACAGCAGGGAAGCCGAAAGGTCCGACGCGGGACCCGCGATCCAGATGCCATCCAAGCCGAAAAAATTCGGCAGGATCAAAACCAGAGGAATCAGGAACAGCACCTGCCGGGTGAGGCTGAGAAGGATCGACCGGGATGCCTTTCCCACAGACTGGAAGTAGTTCGTTATGACGACCTGGGCTCCTACGAATGGGAACATCGCCAGATAGATCCTGATCCCGCGGGTGCCGATCTCAATCAATTCCTTATCTTTGTTAAACACGCCGATGATCTGATGGCTGAAGAGTTCCGACAGGATAAACCCAAAGATGCAAATCACCGTCGCAGCGGTTATGGCAAGCTTTAACGTCTTTTTTACCCTATCGTACTTCCTGGCCCCGTAGTTGAATCCGATGATAGGCTGCGCCCCCTGGTTGATTCCAAAGATCGGCATCAGCAGCATCATGGCGGAGCGGTTGATGACGCCCATGGCGGCCACCGCCATATCCCCTCCGTATTTCATCAGACTGCTGTTGAATACAAAGGTTACGACACTTGCCGCCACCTGAAGCAAAAACGGGGAAAGTCCGATGGACATTATCTTTTCCAGCAGATCGAACCGCACTCTGAAATTCTTTTTATAGAGCCTCAGATTATTGCGCCCCACGGTAAAGTGATACAAAATGTAAACGGAAATCAGGATCTGAGTGGTGACCGTCGCCATGGCGGATCCGATCACTCCCCAGTGAAAACCGAATATGAAGAGCGGGTTGAGTATGCTGTTGACCCCTGCAGAAAACAGCATGGTAACCATGGAGATCACGGGCTTTCCCTCCGCACGGATAATATTGTTCAAGCCGAAGGAGAGAAACTGAAATACGGCGCCTGCCACGATCACGGCGCTGAACTGTTTCGCATATCCGAAAACGTCCGGCGTCGCTCCCAGAAATCTCAGGATAGGGTCGAGAAATAAAAGAACGATCGCGGAGAATCCGATTCCCATTATGATAGCCGTGATAAAGGCGGTCCCCAGGATCTCCTCTGCCTCATCGTGCTTCTGCTGACCCAGCTTGAGAGAAATCAGCGCGGTGGAACCGACCCCGATGAGCATGCTGAAAGCCATCTGTATGAGCATGATAGGAAAGGCGATGGTCACAGCCGTTAACGCCAGCGGGCCGACGCCCCTTCCGACGAAAATGCTGTCTACTACGTTATATAAAGCGTTCGCAATCATAGCGATGATTGCGGGTATTGAAAACTCAAGGAGAAGTTTGCCGACAGGAAACTCTCCAAGGCGTTCTGTTTTCTGATCTAATTCGGACATTGTGTCAGCCTCCCTCAGCCGTTTGTACGTTTTTTGGTTCAATTTTTGTTTGTTTTTGCTTATTTTTTTATTGATTTCTCTAGTATAACATAAGAAGCCTCTTAGATGAATACTATGCACTGATACTAATAATTTATTTATGTAAGGAGGCTTGAACCCAATGAAATGCACTATGGTTCCTCCCGGCCAGCACAAGCTCCCGCCGCTTCCCTATGATTACAACGCGCTGGAACCGGTGATCAGCAAAGAGACCCTCACCATTCATCACGACATACTCCATAAATCAGAGGTCGACGACCTGAACAGTACGGAAATGAGCCTTGTAGAAGCCCGGGCCAGGAACGATTACACCTTCATAAAATACTGGGAAAACGAACTGGCCTTTAACGGATCGGGAGACATTTTACACAGCATTTACTGGACCGTCATGGCCCCGCTCCGCATGGGAGGGCAGCCCGGGCCCAACACGATGAATCAGATCGATTGCTACTTCGGCAATTTCAACGCGTTTAAAAGTCAATTTCAAAATGCCACCGCAAAGGTGGAAGGCTGCGGGTGGGGAATTCTGACGTGGCAGCCCACGTGGAAACGGCTTGAGATCCTTCAGGCAGAGAAGCACCAAAACTTGACCCAGTGGAGCGGAATACCCCTTCTCGTCTGCGACGTGTGGGAGCACGCTTACTATCTGGATTACCAA
The DNA here is from genome assembly GCA_002482405.1 of Firmicutes bacterium UBA7709. The sequence goes on from DLFX01000139.1 coordinate 5,363, forward strand.
AGCGACCGTCAAAAATATATCGAATCCTGGTGGAACCTGATCAACTGGTATGAAGTCGAAAGAAGGCTGACGCTGGCTATGAACTGCCGCGTGCCTATGACATTGATGGAGGAATGACCCTGGCGCCGCGGCAACGCTTGCGGCCGCCCTGCTATGGGTTATTTCCTCGCTTTCTGCTTTTCTCCCATGGTGCGCACGATCTCAGCGAGGTCGTCCAGCGCCCGTTTCAGCTTTTCAAGATCGGCGTCGTCCAAAAGAGCCAGCTGGCTTTNNCGCCATCTCTTCATGCTTCCGGGCCATAAAGCGCCTGCCCTTTTCCGTAAGAGCGACATTTACAACGCGCCTGTCATTGACGTCGGCGGAACGCTCCACCAGCCCGTCGGCGCACAGGCGATCAACCATGGTGGTCAAATTCGGTTTTGAAACGAAGGAAGCGGAGGCAAGGTCCGTCATAGAGACAGGCCCTCCTTTGGACTTCAGCCATCCCAGCACGTGCATATGTCCCGGAGAAAAATCGCAGAGCTCCCGCTCTCTTTCCCGAAGCGGTTTAAAGTGAGACACCGCTTGAAACCGTACTCTGACCAGCGATTCGCTGACAGCCTGCATCAATTCTTTATTCATTTTACCCTCCTCGCTTCCGAACTTGTTTTAATTGTGACAGCTGCGCTGCCGNNAAGGCCGTTACGCAACGGTGGCGGCGTTAAACTGGCTATTATAAAGATCCGCATAGAATCCCTTTTGACTGATCAACTCATCATGGGTGCCCTGTTCGATCACGGTGCCGCTTTTCATGACTAAAATCAGATCGGCATTCTTGATCGTCGACAGGCGATGGGCGATGACGAAGCTGGTGCGCCCCTTCATAAGCTCTGTCATGGCCTTTTGTATCAATGCTTCCGTTCTCGTATCGACGCTGGAAGTAGCTTCATCCAGTATCAGGATCGGCGGGTCCGCAAGAAGCGCTCTGGCGATGGTCAGAAGCTGCTTTTGCCCCTGAGAGATATTGGATGCTTCTTCATTCAATACGGTGTCGTAGCCCTGGGGCAGGGAGCGGATAAAGTGATCCGCGTGAGCCGCCTTTGCGGCTTCCACGATTTTCGCCGGGTCCGCATCCTCCAGGCTGTATCCCATGTTCTCCATGATGGTGCCCTTATAAAGCCAGGTATCCTGAAGCACCATGCCAAACAGGCTTCTCAGGTCCGCCCTCGCCATCTTTGTGATATCGACGCCGTCGATGGTGATTCGCCCTCCGTTCAATTCATAGAAGCGAAGCAGCAGATTGACCAGAGTCGTCTTTCCGGCCCCGGTAGGCCCGACGATGGCCACCATCTGTCCCGTCTTGACGTGAATGTTCATATCCTGGATGAGGGGGACGTCTTCCTTATACCGGAAGTCAACATGCTCAAAGGTTACCTCTCCGTGAACAGCGTCCTTGTCGACAGGAACGGCGTCCTCGGCGTCCGGCACCTGCTCCTCTTCATCCAGCACCTCAAATACCCTTTCCGCGCTGGCGATGGTGCCCTGTATCACGTTGGCGATATTGGCGGTCTGAACGATGGGCTGGGTAAAGCTTCTCATATATTGAATAAACGCCTGGATATCGCCCACGTCGATGGCTTTTTTCGCTACCAGCAGGCCGCCGACGATGCAGATCAGCACATAACCCAAATTATTGACGAAGTTCAGCGCAGGCATAATGATCCCCGACATGAATTGCGCTTTCCATCCGGCCTGGTAAAGCTTATCGTTTACCTTCTGAAATTCTTCGATGGATTCCTTTTCGCGGCCAAAGACCTTCACGATCTTGTGACCGGTATACATCTCTTCCACATGGCCGTTTAACTGGCCCAGATATTTCTGCTGATTCGCGAAAAATTTCTGGGACTGCTTCGCGATGGCCACCGTCAAGACGGCGCAGGCCGGAAGCGTCACCAAAGCGATGATGGTCATGACTGGGCTGATGGACAGCATCATGACCAATACCCCGACGATTGTGACCACCGAGGTGATGAGCTGGGTCAAGCTCTGCTGCAGCGTGGTGGCAATGGTGTCCATGTCGTTTGTGACACGGGAGAGGATCTCACCGTGAGTCCTGCCGTCGAAATATTTCAGCGGAAGCCGGTCCAGCTTCTCCTTCACTTCGTTACGCATGGTATAGACTGTCTTCTGAGATACGCCGGACATGATGAAAGACATGGCGTATCCGGTGAGGAAGCTGATGATATAAAGAACGACCATCAGGAGCAGGATCTTTCCGATATACCCCAGATCGAACAGCGGAATCGGCGCATTTCTCAAGGATTCAATGACCGAAGCCGGTTGGTTCTGATGAATCGCGGTCTGTATTTTATAGTAGTATGAATATTGGGCTATAACGCCATCCGCAAGCTTTGTGGTGGCCTTTCCCAGAATCTTGGGACCGACGATGGAAAAAACCGTGCTGATGATGGCCAAGATCCCAACGACGATAAACCTCATTTTCTGCGGGGCGAGATAACCGACCAGCCTGACCAGCGTCCCCTTAAAATCCTTTGCCTTTTCCACAGGCCTCGACATAGCGCCGCCAGGTCCGCCGCCGCCGGGACCTCCAGGGCCTCTTCTCCGCCCTGCCGCTGCCTGGCTGTTGTTTTGATCACTCATAAGCCTTGACCTCCTCCTCGGACAGCTGGGATGATACGATTTCACGGTAAACCTGACAACTCTTCATCAGCTCTCTATGGTTGCCCACTCCCGCCAGCTTTCCGTCGTCCAGCACCAGGATGCGGTCAGCGTCCATGACGGTGCTCACGCGCTGTGCGACTATGATGACGGCGGAATCTCCGGTTTCCTTTTTCAGCGCCGCGCGAAGCAGCGCGTCGGTCTTGAAGTCCAAAGCGGAAAAGCTGTCGTCAAAGATATATATTTCCGGCTTCCTTACAAGGGCTCTCGCGATGGAAAGCCTTTGCTTCTGGCCTCCGGATACATTGGTTCCTCCCTGGGCGATGGCGGTATCGAAGCCGTCGGGCATATCCGCGATGAAGTCTGACGCCTGGGCAACCTCCGCCGCGTGGCGGATCTCTTCATCCGTGGCGTCTTCCTTTCCGTAGCGGATGTTTTCTGTTATGCTGCCGCTGAAAAGCACCGCCGACTGGGGCACAAATCCGATCTTGCCGCGAAGCACGCTCTGAGGAAGCTCCGACACGTCGACTCCGTCGATAAGGACCCTTCCTTCGCTGACGTCGTAAAACCGCGGAATCATATTGATCAGCGTCGATTTTCCTGAGCCGGTGCCGCCTATGATGGCGGTGATTTCTCCCGGCCCTGTTTCAAAGCTGATTTCGGAAATAGCAGGCTCTTCGGCGCCGGGATAGCAGAACGCCACGTTTTCAAATTTTACACGGCCTCTGACTCCGTCTGCCAGCATTTTTGCTTCTTCCGGGTCGACGATTTCCGGCTTCATTTCCAGCACTTCATTGATACGCTCGGCCGAAGCCTGGGCTCTCGGCACCATAACAAACATGATGGCTACCATGACAAAT
>DLFX01000139.1:8910-15555 GCA_002482405.1 Firmicutes bacterium UBA7709
TCCCGCCGAACCAGACCACCGCAATGGAAGTCCCGTTCATGAGCAGCATCATCATCGGCTGCATGGCGGCCATCTTCTGGTTGACTCTGATGGCGGTATCGGTCAGATCGCCGTTGGCGTCCTTGAATCTCGCATGTTCGTGAGTCAGTTTGTTGAAGGCCCTGATCACGCGGATACCCGTCAGATTTTCCCGCAGGACCATGTTCAGCCGATCCAGCTTTTTCTGCATCGATTTAAAGGCGGGCATCACGGCCACGGCCATAGCTCCGATAAAACCGACCATGATGGGAATAACCACCACCAGGATCAGGGTGAGCCCCTTGTCCTTGGAAACCGCCATGAAGATTCCGCCGATGCACATGACCGGCGCGGAGACCATAAAGCGAAGCATCATGACCAGAACGGTCTGTATCTGGACGATATCGTTGGTGGTTCTCGTTATGAGAGAGGCGGTCCCGATTTTGTCAAATTCGTGAAGAGAATAGTTCTCCACCTGGGTAAACACCATATTCCTCAGATTTCTTCCAAGACCCAGCGCAATTCTCGATGAAAAGAAAGAGCCGATAATGGAGCTGGCTGTGCTGGCCAGGGCGACCAGCAGCATGTAAGCTCCGTAAGAGAGGATATAACGCTGATCCCCCTGCATCATCCCGTTGTTCACGATATCCGACATCAGGGTAGGCAGAGCAAGCTCCGCCATGGACTGACCGCCGATAAACACGAGAACGGCTATGATCATGAGTGTAAATGGTTTTAAGTTTCTGAATAATTTAATCATAATCTCTAATCTTTCACATCTCTAGTCTTTCACAACCTGTACGGGCATTTCGTCAAAGAGGTGGTTGGCGTTGGTGACGGCAACCGTTTCACCGCCTGACAGTCCCGTTAAAATCTCAATTTTGTCGTCGTTTTTCAGTCCTGTCACCACATCGGTCTTTTTTGCGACACCATTTTCAATGACGAACAGATAGCTTTCCCCATTTTTGTCCACTACGGCGGTCGCCGGCACCAGCAGGTGCTCTGCGCCCTTTGCCTTGATGTCCGCATGGGCCGAAATTCCGGAAGCCATCTGGTTTGTATTGGCCATGGTGATCTCCACGGGGAAGTAAGCGCCGGTGCTTACGGACATGTTCCCGATCTCGGAAATCGTGCCCTGAAAGGTCTTATCCGGGTAGATATCGATGGACAGATCCACCACGTCACCTTTATTGATATAGGGCAGCGCCGCCTGGGAAACCGTACCCTTGAGCTTGAGGCCGCTCATGTCGGCCACGGTGATCAGGGGGCTTCCAACGACAGCGGTCTCACCGACAGTGATATTTTTTGTGACCACGACACCTGAAATCGGACTTTTGATCACGGAGTTCTGGAGCTGGGCGCTGATGCTGTCAACAGCGGCCTTCGCGCCGCCCGCCCCTGAAGAAATGCTGGCGTCGTACTGGCTCTTTGCCAGATCGTAAGCCTTTTGATCCGCGTCCAGCTGCACCTTTGCGACGGCGCCTTCCCCATAGAGGGATTTTGTCCTCGTCAAAGCGGCAGCGGCGTTATCCAGGTTGATCTTCGCCTGCTTCTGTGCGTTCACCGCCCCTTGGTAGGAAGCCTGGGCCTGCTCCATCTGGGCGGAGAGCTGGCTGGCGTCCAGCCGGGCCAGGACCTGTCCTTCCGTTACCGCATCGCCTTCCTTTATATTCACTTCCGTAACCTTGCCCATCATCTGAGCCGATATGTCCGCCACCTGTGCGGGGACAAGTGCGCCGGTGATCGTATAGGTCGCTTCGATCTGTCCCTTTTCGACGGCGGCCGTCTTTACCTTCATCTCATCGCTGCCTCCGCCGCAGCCCGGCAGCAGCATCGCTACGGAAACAGCCATAACTGCGGCCGTTATCTTAATTATATTTTTTTTCATTATTACATCCCTCTCTATATATGCATTGATTATCGAATGCTGATTTTCACCGTAGCGTTCATACCGATCATAAGCGGCAGATTCTCGTCGTTGACGAGCATGATCCTGACCGGGATCAGCTGAGTCACCTTGCTGTATGTTCCGCTCGTATTGATGGAGGTCATCCCTGTTGCGAAGGACTGGGTCGCCGCGCTGATGGTTTCCACGTATCCGGTGAAGCTCTTTCCCGGATACGCGTCGATTTTCACTTCGACCTTCTGCCCGACTTTTATTTTGAAGATATCCGTTTCCTCAATATTCGCGTTGATATATAAATTGGATGTATCCGCCAGAACCGCGACGGTGGACCCGGCTGCAGCCGTGGAGCCTTTGATCACGTTGGACTGGACGATCTTTCCGTCTACGGGCGCCTTGATTTCCGCCTTGGAAAGGATCGTGTCCGCCGAATTCTCCAAAGCGGCCTGATCTACCTTGCTGCTGTTCACCAGCGACGACACGTCCTGTTTCCCCAGGACCTCTCCCTGCTTCACATCATCGCCTTCCTTCACGTTCCAGCTTTCAATGGTCCCCGAGACCAGCGGCATGATCTTTATCGTGTCCGCCGATACCGACGCGTTGTCCGTTTTGAAATAGCTGGCTGATTCATAAAGAAAATAACCGCCCGCGGCCAGACCGACTGCCAGAATCACTGCGACTGCGATGATTATTATTTTTTTTGCTTTTTGCATATCTCTACTCCTTCTGACTGATGAATCCCTTTATTTATTCCGTCATAATATTTATATTCACATAACAATTATAGGCATATAAATTATATTGTCAAGGGATTTAAAAAATATTCTCATATTGGTTTTTTTCAGTTATAATGTAAAGATAGAGAAAAAAATTTCAGAAGATAAAGCAATCGAATTTTCAGGAGGGTTATTATGGAATTTGTTTTAAAGAAACATATCGCGATCATGCTGACGGTAGTGATGGTTTTTCTTTTCATCCCCACCGTCTCGTTCGCGGCGAGCTCGGCCGACACCATCAAATACACTACCACCGCCGATGAAGAGTTCAACTTTGATGAGGGAGATTTCATCGACGCCTGCGAGGACGTTATCGATTCCGATGAAGATCTGGACTACATAGAATTTGACGACGTGCCGTCTTCATCCAAGGGCGTGCTCTGGTATGACGATGATGATAAGATCAAAAAAGGCGACACATTTGATTCCGATGAAATCGACGATATCAGCTTTGAGCCTGACGAGGATTATTCCGGCACGTTCACTATAAATTATACGGGTTATGACACTGATGACAACGATTTCAGCGGAAAAATTACAATCACGGTGAAAGAAGGAGACGGCGACGCCGACGACATTACATATTCCGTCAAGTCCAACAGCACTGTGGATTTTGATTCGAAAGATTTTGAGGACGCCTGCGACGACGCCAACGATGAAGATCTCGACTATATCAAATTCACTTCCCTGCCGCCTTCGTCCAAAGGCATCCTTTACCTGGACTATGAGGATGAAGACGATCCCGGTTCCAAGGTGAGCACGTCCAAAAGCTATGATTCCGACGATATCGACGATATGACCTTCGTCCCCGACGAGGATTTTTCCGGTACCATCACCATAAATTACAAAGGCTACGACGTTGAGGACGATTCCTTCAAAGGGGTCGTCGAGATTACGGTAAAAACCGGCAGCAGCAGCAGTAGCAGCAGCAGTTCGGGCGATATCAACTATTCTGGCGACGCCGACGAGGAAATCGATTTTGATGAAGATAATTTCAACGACTATTGTCAGGATGAAAACGATGAAGATCTCGACTATGTCACCTTCACGATTCCAGCTTCTTCCAAGGGTGTTCTCTGGTATGACTACGACGGCAAAAATGAGAAAAAAGTCGATAAATCGACCAAATATTACTACGATCAAAAGCCTTCCATCGACGATATCACCTTTGTTCCGGATAAAGGTTTTTCCGGGAATGTCTCCATTGACTTTTCAGGAAAGGATGAAGAAGGGGATTCCATCAAGGGCACCGTCGTGATATCCGTTGCCAATGAAGATCTTGAAGCTGACGACATCTTCCTTTCCGGAACCGCCGGCACCCCGGCCGTCATGCAGGACCTCTTCTTCAGCCAGCGGTGCACCAGCGTGCTCAAAGACACTCTTGAATATGTCAAGTTCACCCTTCCTTCGGCTTCAAANNCGACGGCCTCAAACTCTACAAAGGTAACGGCCTCCACGAAATATTACTATGAGAATTCGCCGTATCTCAACAAGGTATCCTTCGTTTCGGCGGGAACCGCCGCAGGAAAATACACCGTCGAATATACGGCCTACGGCGAGGACGGCGGCTCCTTCACCGGCAAAGTGTCCATCACTCTGGTGGCAGGAACTTCGACGACGGCGCCGGTCACAGGCGGCAGCTCGAAGTATTTCAGCGACGTAAAAGGAGACTATTCCTGGGCGGTCAGCTATGTCGATACGCTGTATTCGGCAGGCATTATTAAGGGCTCCACCGGCGCGGACGGCAAGGTCACTTACAACCCGGCAAGCAAAATAACCCGCGGGGATTTCATGACGCTCCTCTTCAGAGCTCTAAACCTCCCGCTTTCCACTGCGGCAGGCAATTTCAGCGATGTCGCCGCGGGGACTTCTTATTATGACGCCATTGCGTCGGCAAAGGCTATGGGCGTCGCCCAGGGCAGTGAAAATAAATTCTATCCGAATTCGACCATCACCCGGGAAGACGCGATGGTCCTGACCCAGAGAGCCATGAGCGCAAGCGGCAATTCCGTCGGCATCGGCAGCGATGGCGACCTGTCCTCCTATTCGGATAAAGCTTCTGTTTCCAGCTATGCAAAGGACGCAATTTCGGCCCTGATCAAGGCGGGAATCATCACTGGCGGCTCAGACAGCAAGCTGCATCCAAAGGACAACATCACCCGTGTGGAAGCCGCCGCAATGATCTACAGAATCAAATACTAGGACCGATCATTGAAAAAGAAACATTTAACGGCTATATAATAAATGGCAGGGAACCGTCAAAAAATGAGATGGTTCCCTGTTTTTTTAATAATGCATAATTTTATTTGAAATGATCGAAGCAATGGAATAAAATAGATGAGTCAAAATATGACAAATTGCGACAAAATACAGCTAATAAGGAGCAAAGCAATGAAGCAATTGAAGTGGAAAGATAGAAGTATAGGAACTAAAATTATGCTGCCCTTTGTCATTCTGATGATAATAATGGTGGCCGCAATTGATTTTTCGGCCTCTTATTTTGTAAAGGATTACTTTGAGCAATACATCAAGGAGAACGCCATGAAAAACGGCGAAGTAATCTCCGACGAGGTAGAGACCTATAAAACAAGAGCGCTGAATTCGCTGTCCTGGTTTNNCAAAACCGGAGATCGGAGCGGAGCCGTTGAACTGGGCCAGACCGCCATGAAATCCTTTGAATTTGATTATATGGTCATTACCGACACGGAAGGCAATGTATTTGTAAGGGCTCACGATCCCGACAACTATGGAGACAACATTGCCAACCAGGTCAACATACAGAATGCCCTGGCGGGAAAGCAGAGCGTGGGAATTGAAAACGGCAAGGTCGTCAAGTTTTCCATCAGGGCGGGAACTCCGCTCCGGGACAGCTCCGGCACCATGGTGGGCGCAATTTCGGCGGGCTACGTTCTTGGAAACAATGAAACCGCCTCGGAATTCAGTAAGATGCTGAACGAAGAGGTCGTGATCTTCGAGGGCGATACGGCCATTGCTTCGACGGTTGGAGCCGGCGATCAGGATGCTATAAATAAAACAAAGTTAAGCAAGGCAGCCTCTGACACGGCGTTGGGAGAGGGAAAACTCTTTTATGGCCCCGCGAAAATCGCAGGGGAAAACTATATCGGAGCTTATGTCCCCTTGAAGGATGTCAGCGGAAAAAATGCGGGCGTTATCTTCTGCGGCGAAAAAAAGAGCGTTATCACCGACATCGTCCGGGAAATCAGCATGCTCATCTCCATCGTTGTCCTGGTGCTGGCGGCTCTGACCGTTATCCTCCTGCTGCTCACCGTCCGCTCTATCGTAAAACCGCTGAAACATCTGACAGAAGCCTCCCGAAGGGTTTCGGAGGGAGACTTGGCTATCGCGCTGGAGACAGACTCCAGGGATGAGATCGGTGTCCTTTCCAACGCGTTCAAGGGAGTGACCGATAATGTCACAGCCCTGATCGACGAGGCCGATACGCTGACGGAAGCCGCTTTAGAAGGGAACTTTGGATTGAGAGCTGATGCGGAAAAGTTTAAAGGAAGCTATCAGGACATCGTAAAAGGACTGAACGGAGTCATGGATTCTCTTGAAGCCTATTTTAACAACCTCCCGACGCCTGTCGTCATCGTGGGAACAGACTGCAGGATCCGATTTATCAATAGCGCAGGAGAGCGGCTGTGGCAAAAATCCGCAAGTGAACTGCTCAACACGCAATACGAAGCCCTTTGGCTCGGAATGGGCTCAGAAGGATCAACGCCGCCCTGTATTTCCGCAATTAAGGAAGCAGCGCCTCAATATGCCGAAATGAAACTTTCCATCGGTGAAAAGACTTATGAGATGACCAGCACCGCCGTACCTATCGGCAATCTTGAAGGCGCGGCGATCGGAGCCTTTGAAGTGATTCAGGACATGACGGAAATCAAGGGGGCATTCCGGGAAGCGGAAAAGCAAAGAGATCTGGTC
>DLFX01000019.1 GCA_002482405.1 Firmicutes bacterium UBA7709
TGGAATGGGTGACGGCGGCCGACGCCGAAAAAACCCTGAGCAGTTCTATGAAAAGCTATTGGCGCGCTATGGGACCCAGCGCCGCATTGGGAGCGGTGCTCGTCTTTTTTTCTTGCTATTTCAAGCCTGAGGGCCTCATAGTAAGTCTGATTCTTCTCATCGCATGGGGGATTGCGCCCTCTGCGGCCTGCCGAATCAGCAGGGACGACGGCGGAGAGGAAGAAAAGCTCGCGAAAGAGGACCTGGAAGAGCTGAGAAAGATCGCCCGAAAAACCTGGCGGTATTTCGAGGAGTTCGCCAATGCGAAGAACAATTACCTCGCCCCGGATAACTTCCAGGAGGATCCTCCAAGAGGAATCGCTTTTCGGACGTCGCCGACGAATATCGGGCTTGGGCTTTTAGCGGCCCTGACCGGCAGGGATATGGGGTATACCGGGATCAAGGAGACGGTGGAGTCCATCGACAGGACGGTTGGGACCATAGAGAAGCTGGAAAAATGGAACGGACATCTGTATAACTGGTATGACACCAGAGTCCTGGAGCCGCTGCATCCTCTGTACGTTTCTACAGTGGACAGCGGAAATTTTGTCTGCTATCTCATCACTTTGGCAGAAGGTCTGAAGCGCTATTTTTCAGTGCCTCTGGTGGATAAATCCTTTGCCCGGGGAATTTTGGATACGGTTTCCTGCGGCCTTGGAGAAGGCCAGGAGCGGACTGCGGATTTCAGCTGTCTTGATTTCATGGAGAAGGACGGTGAAATCAGCCTGGTCTTATGGAACAACGCCCTGAATGAGCTGGAGAGCGGCAGGCTCACAGCGGACATTCAAAAACCGGCCTGGAGAGCGAAGGCGGAGCGGATGGGAAAGATGTTCAAAGAGGAGCTCAGCGCATTTGCTCCCTGGGCGGCCCTTGCGGAAGGGATCCCGGAAGAGCTGCTCTGTGAGGAGTTGGCGGAGGAGACGGGCAGCTTGCTGGACCTTCTCGCGGAAAACCCCTCTTTGGAAAGGATCCCGGAAATCAACAGGGGTATTGTGGAACAGATCGACCGTCTGAACAAGGCCACCGTGAAGGTGGCAAAGGAGCCTTCCTTTGCAAAGAGCTACGCCTGGATGAACGAAGTCATCGGCGCCGTTCTGGAGTCGGACCGGTTCTGCAGGAGCTTTATCGATAAGTACCGGCAGCTGTTGGATCGGATCGAGAACCTGTCCGCCGCCATCAGCTTTAAACCGCTGTATAATGAGGGAAGACAGCTCTTTTCCATCGGCTATAACGTGGATGAAAAGAAGCTGACCAATTCCTATTACGACCTCCTTGCCTCAGAGGCAAGGCAGGCCAGCTATATCGCCATCGCCCGGGGCGAGGTCCCGCCAAAGCACTGGTTCATGCTGGGCAGGCTGCTGACGGTGGTAGACCGGTATCAGGGGCTGGTTTCCTGGAGCGGAACCATGTTCGAATATCTGATGCCGCTGCTGCTGATGAAAAGCTATCGGAACACCCTTCTGGACGAGACCTATTCCTTTGTGATCAAGAGTCAGGAAAAATACGGAAGGGTTCGAAATATGCCCTGGGGAGTTTCGGAATCGTCCTTTCATTCTCTGGATATCAATCTCGATTACCAATACAAGGCCATCGGAGTGCCTTGGCTGGGGCTGAAAAGAGGTCTGGTGGAGGACGCGGTGACGTCTCCCTATTCCACTTTTATGGCTCTCATGGTGTGCCCCGAGGATGCGTATGAAAACATCAGATACTTAAAGGCGGAGGGCCTGGAGGGACCCTACGGATTTTACGAAGCGGCGGATTATACGCCGGAACGCACCAATTTCCAGAGGAAGCATGTGATCATCAAAAGCTTTATGGCTCACCACGAGGGTATGAGCCTGCTATCGCTGAACAATTATCTCAACGACAATATCATGCAGAGGCGCTTTTCCGCCGACCCGGAGGTGAAGGCCGCCCGGCTTCTCCTTCAGGAAAAAATCCCGGTGAATATCCTGTTTACAAAGGACAACAAGGAAAAAATTGCCATATCCAAGGTCAAAATACACAAGGACAGGGGGGCCTGCAGGAGATTCGGGTCGCCGGATTTCGAGCTGCCGAAGGCCCATGTGCTCTCAAACGGAAGCTATTCCGTCATGGTCACCGATAAGGGCACGGGCTACAGCAGAAACAACGGAATGGATGTCTCAAGATGGAGGGAGGATCCCGTCCTCGACAACTACGGAATGTTCTTCTATATCAGGAACGTCACCGCGGACCAGTGCTGGTCTGCCGCCTATGCGCCCTTTAACCTGCTTCCGGAAAAATACGAGGTGGTCTTTACCCCGGACAAAGCTTCCTTTCGAAGGATGGATGGGGACGTGGAAACCTCCATGGAGATCGCCGCCGCCTCTGACGATAATGCGGAGATCAGAAAGCTGACTTTGAAAAATAACGGAAGGTCGCCCTGCTTTCTGGAGCTGACCAGCTATTTTGAAGTGGTTCTGGCGTCGAGGAACAGCGATCTGGCCCACCCCGCGTTCAGCAACCTCTTTATCAGGACGGAATATGACCCGGCCCATAGAGCGCTGATTGCCAACAGGCGGCCCCGGGGCCAGGACGACAAGGAGGTGTGGATCGCGGAAATTCCCGTCATCAGCGGGGAGCTTGCGGAGGACGTCCAGTTTGAAACAGACAGGATGAAATTTATCGGCCGGGACCGCACCGTCAATAACCCTTTGGTCATCGAGGGGGACAAGCCTCTGTCCGATACCACCGGCGCGGTTTTGGACCCGGTCTTCAGCCTGAGGATCAAGGTGAGAGTCGAGCCCGACGACGCGGCCCAGATCTCCTTCGTCACCTTCACCGCCGGCAGCAGGGAGGCCCTCATGGAGCTCATGGAAAAGTACAGCAGCATGGAAGCCTGCGACGCCGCGTTCTGGCTGGCCCTCACCAGAAGCCAGGTGGAGACCCACTATCTCAATATCAAGGCCTCGGAGATGGAACTGTATCAGGATATGATTTCAAATATCCTGTTCGTGGGCTCTCAGAGGCTGAGCTATCGTCAGGTGATCCTGGAGAACAAGAAAGGGCAGCCCAGCCTGTGGCCTTACGGCGTTTCAGGGGACAGGCCCGTCATTCTGGTGGAGATCGGCAAGCCCGAGGAGGTCGATATCCTTTACGAAGTGTTGAAAGCCCATGAATACTGGCGGCTAAAGGATCTGAAGGTGGATCTGGTCATCCTCAGCAATGAGGAAAACAGCTACTCAAATCCGCTGTATTCCTTGATTTTCGAGATCGTTCACTCCAGCCAGACCTATGACGCCCTGAACCGGAATAACGACGTCTTTATTCTGAACAGGAACAATATACCGCCCGACGATATTCCGCTGTTTTACGCCGTGGCCCGGATGATTTTCAAAGGCGGCAAGGGGACCATGAAAGAGCAGGCGCAGAGCCGGACCGGGAGGCCACAAAGAATCCAGGCGCCCTTGGGTACGGGAAAGAGCTCTGCCAACCGTGCCCTCAAAGCCCCGCAGCCGGGGAATCAACCCGGGAAGCCTGCGGAAAATCAGCTCCGGTTCTTCAACGGGATCGGAGGGTTTGACGACAGCGGAAGGGAATACGTGATCCGGCTGGAAAAGGGCAGGACGACTCCGGCCCCATGGTCCAACGTCATTTCCAATCCTGAATTCGGATTTCTGGTGACGGAGTCCGGAGGCGGTATACCTGGTGTGAAAACAGCAGGGAAAACAAGCTCACACCTTGGTCCAACGATCCGGTAAGCGATGCGCCGGGAGAGATTTTTTATCTGAAAGAAGAGAGGGGAGACCTGTGGTCCGTCACCTCGTCGCCTATCAGTGAGGACGATCCCTACACAGTCCGGCACGGGTTCGGCTACTCGGAATTCCAACACGCCAGCCACGGTTACACCCAGCGGCTGACTCAGTTCGTACCGGTCAAGGGGACGGTAAAGATCAGCCTGTTAAGCGTAAAAAACGACAGCGGCGAGGAGAAGAAGCTGGGAATCACCTACTATCTGAATCCCGTGCTGGGGGTAAATCCGAGGGAGACCGCCATGCATCTGGTCACCTCTCAGGATGAAAGCGGAGCTTTGCTTGTGACAAATCCCTTTAACAGAGAGTTTGCCGGCAGGGTCTGCTTTATCGATTCCTCGGCATCGACAGAAGAGCGCTCCGTCACCGGAGACAGAAAACAGTTTTTCGGATCGGGCACCCTGGCCTCGCCGGAAGCATTAAAGTATAAAAAGCTGGCGGGAAGCCTTGGAGCAGGCTATGATCCCTGCGCGGCGATGCAGGTGAACTTCAGGCTAAAAGCAGGGGAGACCCGGGAGTTTGTGTTCCTGCTGGGGATGGGCGACGGTCCGGAGAAAGCTCGGGAGCTGGCGGATTCCTTTAAAAATATTGAAAATGCAAAGAACGCCCTCTTGGAGGTAAAGCGATTCTGGCAGGAAAAGCTGCAGGCGATCCAGGTGGACACCCCGGACCCTGCCATGAATATCCTGCTGAACGGCTGGCTGGTATATCAGGCGATTTCCTGCAGGATGTGGGCAAGGACCGCGTTTTACCAGGCGGGAGGCGCCTTTGGATTCCGGGACCAGCTCCAGGACAGCCTGTCCGTCCTGGCAATCTGGCCTGAGCTCACGAAAAAGCAGATATTAAAGCACGCGCGGCATCAGTTTCTGCAGGGGGATGTGCTCCACTGGTGGCATGAGCCCGCCAACAAGGGCACCAGAACCCGGTTTACCGACGATTACCTGTGGCTGCCCTATGTGACTGCGGAATATGTCAGAGTTACGGGAGACTATGAGATTCTGAAAGAAGAAGCGTCTTTTGTCGACGACGACCTTTTGAAAAACCACGAGGATGAAAGGTACTGCCAGCCGAGGGTCACCCAGGAGACTGCCTCCATATACGAACATTGCATACGCGCCATCGAAAACGGTCTCAGGTTCGGCGAAAGAGGCCTGCCGCTGATGGGAGGAGGCGACTGGAACGACGGTATGAATACCGTTGGCAACGGAGGAAAGGGGGAGAGCGTCTGGCTGGGGTGGTTTTTATGCACAACGCTGCAGAAGTTCGTTCCCATCTGCCGGGAAATGAAGGATGCGGAACGGGAGCTGCGCTATCTGGGGATCATCGACGACGTGGCGGCGGCCATCGAGAAAAACGCCTGGGACGGAAACTGGTACAAGCGGGCGTTCTTCGATGACGGCGCTCCCCTGGGATCGGCGAACAATAAGGAGTGTAAAATCGACTCCATTGCCCAGTCCTGGGCCGTGATTTCAGGGAAAGGAGATCCCGCCAGAGCGAAAAAGGCGCTGGATTCCCTTGAAAACTACCTCGTAATGCGTGACGCGGGGCTGATCAAGCTGCTTACGCCGCCCTTTGACGAGGGAGAGCTGGAACCGGGCTATATCAAATCCTATGTGCCGGGGGTGCGGGAAAACGGAGGCCAGTACACCCACGCGGCGGCCTGGGCCATCATCGCCTTTGCCCTGACTGGCGACGGGGATAAGGCCTGGGAGCTGTTCGACCTCATCAATCCGGTGAATCATACGCGGACCGACAGGGAATGTTCGATCTATAAAGGGGAGCCCTACGTCATGGCCGCAGACGTCTATTCCGTTCCCCCCCACGTGGGAAGAGGCGGATGGACCTGGTACACGGGGACCGCAAGCTGGGTCTATAAGGCCGGGCTGGAATACATCCTGGGATTCCGCAAATCCGCCGGCGAGCTGGTGATCGATCCCCACATCGCCCCAAAATGGGCGGAATATTCCATCCAATACCGATACCTGGACACGGTCTATCAGATCACGGTCAGAAACCCGGATAATGTATGCGGAGGAGTAGCTTCGGTGACAGTGGACGGAAATATCCTGAAAGGAAATGTGGTCAGCCTGATCAATGATGGAAAAATTCATACTATAGAAGTTATCATGGGATAAGGGAAAATACACCTGGCAGCCGCCTTGTTTTATGACCCTAGATTATGGTATGATAGCAGTAGAATTTATTTAATGATCGGGGGACTGCATTTCATGAGCAATCAAAGCATATTATACGAAATCACAACGGAGATGGATAAGAACGATTACCGGAAATTCTCTTATATGACCATTTTCAGAAAGAAGGTCAAGACCGTTCTGCTGATCCTGCTGCTGGCTACGGTTGGCTCCGGCCTTGCGGCCACCATGATAGATACCTATTCGATCCCCATAATCCTGCTCATATGGGTGGCTCTCGTAGCGCTGTGTTTTGCCGCGATCTTCCTGAGGGTGGAGTATAAGGCGATGAACCGGATGAATCAGATAAGGCTCGGCGTGGCAGGCGGAAGACAGCACATCACCTTCTACGAGAGTTATCTCATCGCGGAGCAGGAGAATGTCAAAGGTTCCAATAAAATCAGATATGACAAGCTGGGTCAGGTGCAGGAAACCGAGGATTACTATATCATCTATGCCGGAGCGAACAGCGCTTCCATGATCCGAAAAATAGATATCCACAAAGATGATCGGGAGGATTTTGGAAAGTTCCTTAAAAAGAAGTTCGGCGACCGGTATAAAAAGCAATAAGCTATGGAACAGATCGATCAATTTATAAATCTGATCAATCAGACGATTGACGGAGTGCGGGCCTGGGCGGACGGTATCATCGCCGCCGTCCAGTCATATATGGCGAACCCTATAGAATTCGGAGAATTCTATACTTTTGTGGTGCGCTGGATTTTCCCCGTACTGGCTGTGCTGATCTTTGCGCGCTGCGCCGTGCCGATGCTGCGCGGAGGCGGTTCCAACAGGATATGGGGCTTTCTCGAGGTCAAGAACGCCTATCGCATCCCCATCATGCACTGGGAAAACTCCATCGGGCGGAGCAAGCTTTCCGATATCGTGATCAATCTGCCCTTTATATCCCGCAGCCACGCCGTGCTTTCCCTCGGGGAAACCGGCTGGACCATCACCGATCTCGGCTCGAAGGGCGGGATCAGCGTCAACGGCGAAAAAATAGAAAAATCGGGAAATGTTAAGATCGGAGATATGATATCCTTTGCGACTGCGGAGTTTCAGTTTATCCCGTCGGAAGAGGGGATAGAGACCCTCCGGCAGGAAACCAGTCTGGGCCGGATTTTAACGTCGAGGATTGGGGATATTCATTCAGGGAGGACATTTCTGCGCGTACTGGCATTTCAGCTTCTCGGAGGAATTCAGATGTGGCTGGCAAGAGGCGGGGATGTGATCTGGAATGAAAAAGCCGCGGGGGTACGGATGCTCTTTC
>DLFX01000040.1 GCA_002482405.1 Firmicutes bacterium UBA7709
CATCCGTTGCAGCTGGAACCGTCATAGTGGATGATCCACGGCGATTTTGTTACATATGACATCTATTACACCTCCTAACCCCTGAAGTACAGAATGAGCAGATTAACGAATCCCAGGGTGATCGCCAGGATCCAGGAAGCGTTAATCGCAATCTGCCACTTCATTCTTGCATAGTTGTTATCGATCAGAATTTCCAGGAAGTAAACCGCCAGGCAGATGATGACCGCCAGGATCGGCGACCATGCGGCCGTGTTCACGAAGAACAGGTACACAAAGCCCAGCAGGAAAATGTTTTCATACCAGTGAGCGATCTCGATGGTCGCCATGGTCCTTCCGGAAAATTCTGTTGTAAGTCCTTTTACCAGCTCTTGGTGGGCATGGTGGGACATGCTTAAGTCAAAGGGCGACTTTCTCAGCTTAATGGTTAGAATGAACACAAATCCGATAAATATACCCGGCAGGAATTTGATTCCCATGGACTGAGATGTCACGATGTCCGCTACTCTGAAGCTGCCGCTTGCAAGGTAGAAGCCGATTGCCGTGATCAGAACCATCGGCTCATAGGCCATCATCTGCAGCAATTCCCTTTCCGCGCCCACCTGGGCATAAGGAGAATTGGAGGAAAATGCCGCCACTACCAGGAAGATGCTCGCCAAAGTCAGCGTAAAGATGATCAGCAGCAGATCTCCTCCCGCAAAGAAGAAGCATCCGGTAATGACGATGAAGATCAGGAAGCACATAACGTAGAAATCCTGAGCCTTGTTAACCGTGATGGGTTCTTTTTCCATCAGCTTGAAAAAGTCATAAAACGGCTGTAGGATCGGCGGCCCGAATCTGCCCTGCATTCTTGCCGAAATCTTTCTGTCGATCCCGGCGAGAAGTCCGCCTGCAAGCGGTGCAAGGATAAGATATGCTGCGATGCCGATAATGCTTGTTGTTAAATTCATTTTACAGCAACCCCCCTACTAATATTGAAAATACGGCTACAATCACTACCACGGTAGAAATCGCACCGATCAGGTTCATTCTCTTTTCAGCAAAATAGCCTTCCATATACCAGTTCTTCAGGGATACGGACGTCGGCTGCTGCATTGAATTTCTGAATGTCAGGTCGTCTCCCAGATTTGCGCCCGCCATGTAGATCGGCACGATCTTCTTCTTTGTCCTTCCGTAGAAGAGCAGCGGAAGCAGGACCACCAGCGCCAGCATGACGGACATGATGTACATGTTGCCCGAGGAAAGCGCCAGGGAAGCAACCGTCGGGAAAGCCGACTGGAGGTACGGAACCACCAGGTAAGTGGACATTACCGGGAAGATCAGGCAGATCACAACGGTCATCACCGTCAGGGAAGTAAGTACGAGCCATTCTTCCTTGTGAACGTTCTGCTGGATATTCTCCCGCTTCGCCATGATGGCGACCATCTTGCCCAGCCACTTCGTCCAGTAGAACAGGGTGGCGGCGCTTCCGAATACGATAAACATTACAAGCAGGATATTGCCCGAATCGACGAAAGCTTTCATCGCGGCCCACTTTGAGATGAGCATTCCCAAAGGAGCGAGGAACATTCCCGAGATACCGATAATCATGAAGGTTGCCAGCTTCGGCATCCTCCCAAAGAGTCCGTCCATATCTTCGATGTCTCTGCTTCCGATATTATGTTCCGCAGTACCGACGCAAAGGAACAGGAGCGACTTGGTGACCGCGTGGAATATGATCAGCATGATTGCCGCCCAGACCGCTTCGGCAGTGCCGATGCCGCCGCAGGCTACGATCAGTCCCAGGTTTGCAACGGTGGAGTAAGCGAGAACCCTCTTGGCGTTGCTCTGGGAAATCGCCGCAAAGGACGCCATCACAAATGTAATGCCTCCTACCAGCATGACCATGATACCCGCAAGATTCCAGCCAAGTACCGGAGCCAGCTTCACGATAAGGAACACGCCGGCCTTAACCATTGTGGACGAGTGAAGCAAGGCGGAAGTCGGCGTAGGCGCTACCATGGCACCCAGCAGCCAGCTGTTGAAGGGCATCTGAGCAGCCTTTGTGATTCCGGCAAACGCCAGCAGAGCCACAGGAACCACTACGCTGATCCCCATCGTACCCATTGCGATTAACTGGTTCAGTTCCAGCACGCCGTAGAATTTGCCCAGAACGACGATTGCAAGGGCGAATCCCAAGCCGCCGAGCAGATTCATGATCAGTGCGCGGAACGAATTGTTGATGGCTTCTGGAGTTTTTGTATATCCGATGAGGAAGAAAGAGCACAGAGTGGTTATCTCCCAGAAGAAATACAGCCAGATCAGATTGTTTGACATTACGATCCCGAACATCGCCGCCAGGAAAAGGAACATCAGGAAGAAGAACAGGGGCCTTCTGTCCGGCCCGCCGTGTTGGTGATGCTGGAAATCCTTCATGTATCCGATGGAATACCAGCAGATCAGGGTGCCTATGATTCCGATGATCAAAACCATCACGATGGACAGCCTGTCCACGTAGAGGTTGTTTGCCACATGGATTCCGTGTCCGATGGAAAGCTCGAACCACACCATGATCGGCACCTGGATCAGCACAAGAACTGAAGCGAGGTACTTTTTGTACTTGAAGCCCAAATAGAAAATCATGATTCCAAGGCAAACTTCAATACCCATCATCAGGTAATTTACAGCTTCACTCTCGAAATCAAAATACTTTCCGCCTGAGCCGAAGTATTGTACCGCGAGATATATGGAAGCAACCGCAATCACGATGGACGCGACCTTCACAATAATATCTCTTGCACCGTCAGTCTTGAGAACCAAAAGAGCCAGGGCCACAATTAATGGAAATAAGATCAGAAAAAATATAGTGCTCAATTTAATCCTCCTCTTTCTAGTCCCGAGTCAAAAATTCAACCAAAGTCCGCCTGATTTTTTGCTGTTTAAATCAAAGAAAACCTCAATTGTTTTTTTTGCTCCAGAATTAAAATCATACGCATACATTATACTTTGAGTCCGCTCGAATAACAAGCCTTTTGTCAAAGAATCGACAAAGAAATCCCATAAAAAATATCCTGAAATTATCAAAAAATTGCGTCTATTTCGACCCGAAGAAATACGGGTATTTCAGCCCGAAAACGAAAAAATGCCGGGGCAGCCGCCAATCTTCCGACAGCCCCCCGACATTTATTTCAGATTGATTTTAAAAGCCCCATCATTTCCGCCTCGATATTTATTTAACGATTAAGCTTTCCGAATTTTTTTACCGATCAGGCCTTCTGGATATCGGTTTTTTTCGGCTCTACCATCAATGATACGATGGCGCAGATAATGCCGACGATCAAAAAGATAATGGCGGCGATATGGATCGCGTTCAGCATCCCGTTAAAGTTGGAGAGAAGTCCGGAGCCATAGGTGTCAAGATAATACTCTTCTCCCCAATCTCCTTCATACCATCTGAGCCACGGAACCGCAAGGAAGCCCATCACTGAAAACCCTAGGAACAGGCCGCACATTTTCCTCATATCTCCCACCGCAAGTCTCGTCTTGGGATTGACGGGGAACCGGACAGGGTCTTTTTTGGCCAATCCGCCATACATCCATTTCCAGACCACGTAGAGGACCGGACCGGATACGACTCCTATCATGCCTCCGATAAAGTAATCCGTTCCGTTCAGGAAGAACAGGCAGAAAGCAATGATGATCGGCACGATGCAGAGCAGGCACAGGAAGCCATATCCCCCCGGAATTTTAAAGGTGTATTCTTCCGCCGGGATTCGCTTTCTCAGGATCATGGCAGACAGGTAAACCATTACGTAGGATGCCACAAGCAGGAATACGTCCACAATTACAACCTCTGCGAATCCAAACTGGCAGAGAATGATGTTTACGATTCCAACCGACAAGACCGCGACATATGGAACGCCGTGCTTTTTGTCGCATTTTACCATGATGGGCGGAGCCAGATGATCGTCCGCCAGGGCAAAGAATCCTCTGGAACCCGACGCAATATATGTATTGTAAATAGAGCAATTGGCCAATACGGCGACGATGACGAAAAATACGCCGAAAGCCGGTCCCCAGAAGGTCTCGGCTACCGTTGAGTATCCGACTGATCCAACGTCCGTTCCCCATTCCTCCCATCTGCCAAGGGAGCCTAAGCTCGCAGCCGTCGGCAGAATATACACAGCCATGATGAGAGGAACTGTAATCAATGTAGCTTTGGGAATGACCTGAGGATTTGCCACCTCTCCCGCAATGGTGGACATGGATTCATAACCGGAGTACATCCACATTCCCATCGCGAGGCCGCCGCCGATATACGCCACCCATTCGCTGAAAGGAATCCCATGGACGCCCATGATCTCTCCGTTCGCGGTAAAGGGAATGAAAGGATTGTGAGTCATATTCGTGAATCCGCAGACAGCGATCATCGCAAACGCCACGATAACGAAAATTGCCAAAACGGTGCTTACGATGCCTACATCCTTTACACCGCGGATATTGATCCAGACAAAGATGAGGATGATCAAAATCTTAATGATCATCTCGGTGGTACGGCTTAAATCCCATTGAGCCGCAATATAGCCTCCGGCCAATATGACGTACAGCGAGTTGTCAATATAGATGGAGATCGTTCTCCACCAGCCCGCCTGAAAGCCCCAGAACTCGCCGAGAGCTTCCTGCACCCACTTGTAAT
This sequence comes from Firmicutes bacterium UBA7709, assembly GCA_002482405.1. The sequence continues at coordinate 4,673 of DLFX01000040.1, forward strand.
ATCCGCCTTCCTGGGGACGAACGGACCCCAGTTCAGAGGCCACAAGACCGAAGGGCAGTCCCCATACAAAGGGGAGAACAATCAGCATGACAAGGGTCAATCCTGGCCCGGCTCCGGGGATCATTTCCTCTATCCCATAGCAGCCCGCCGCCACGAGACAGAAAATCATGAATACCACCGTAGAAGTTTTAATGTCGTGTTTTTTCAATCCATGTTCGTCGACATTTACCGCCGCTGAGGATTGCTTTTTAACATCGTTCATTAACGTTTCCTCCTTACATTGAAAAAAATAGGTTAATCGGGATAAAAAACTAATAAGGCCTTCATTTCATTTTATTTAATTTTCAGTAAATATACAATAACATTTTTGCTCTATAAATGATATCCTGTTGCGATAAAACCCCTCTCAGAAAACATCGGGAGCCCGTCACCCGGGCTCCCATCGTTTTTCTTCGATTTATTTGTTTTCAAACGCGGGGATCGTCCGCCCCTGTTTTTCGCCGCTTCCCGACGTCCTGTTCAAGTCGGGGAAGGTCTCTTCAAAGCTTTTCTCACCGTTTCCCAGCGCCTCCACGGTTCTGGCATGGCCTGTCTTTTTCACAATCCTGTATGCGATCATAGGCAGTCCCACCGCCCCGCAGGCGATGAGGAAGATGACGAACTGCCCCTCTCCCGCGGCCATCAGAGCCAGACATGCGACCTGCGCTCCCAAGGCAAAGCGGGGGATCCACGCCTGTGATTTTTTCACCTTGACCGTCAGCGCCTGCTCCGGATCATAGCCGTTTTTCTTTAACCGCTTTCTGAAGACCTGCTGCGATGCGATGATCCCTACCCAGGCCAGCGTTCCCGTAAAGCCCGACAGGGACAGCAGGCTCGCATAAACGCCGGATTCCGATGCGAAGAGCCCTATCATGAGAACGATCCACATAAACACCAGTGTGAAAATCACCGCATGTCTCGGATTGCTGCTCTTATTGAGCTTCGACAGAGCCTTGGGAGCCAGACCTTCGATGGAAAGCCCGTAAAGGCATCTGACCGTCCCGTAAAAGCCGGTGTTGGCGCAGCTGAACGCGGCGATCAGGACGACGCCCGACATGACCGCCGCAAGGAAGTTCATGTGATAGTGCTGTAAAACCTGAGCGAATACGGCGTTTTCAATGGTCGCCTTTCCGAATGGGAAGATGAGCAGAATCATTGCGATGGGAATCATATAGAGTCCGACGATGCGGTACGTCACGCTTTTGCAGGCTTTCGGCACCGCTCTTTCGGGGTCTTCCGTCTCCGCCGCAGCAAGCCCTATGATCTCGGTTCCCTGGAAGGTCACAAGCACGATGACCATGGACGTGATGACGATGCCGAGGCCGTTGGGGAAAATATCGGCGGTCAGGCTTCCGGACCCGAAATTGATGGATGATCCGAGGAAGCCCTTATTGCCCCAGAGGCCGATCCAGATTCCAAAAGCGACGACGATAAAAAGAACTGTGACGCAGATTTTTGTCAGCGCCAAAACCGACTCTATCTTTGCGAATATATCCACGGCCGCCAGATTGATGATCGTCAGCAGGGCCAAAGCTCCGATGGCGTAAGCGGCGGTGTTTCCTTTAAAGAACGCGTTGATTACGATGGCGGATGCGATGGCCTCCGAAGGGACATAGCAAACCCAGTTGAACCAGAAGGACCAGCCCATGCCCGCGGACACGGTCTCTCCTAAGAATTCATTTGTATAAGCCACAAAGGAACCCTTCCGGGGCAGATTTACCAATAATTCCGCANNCGCATAGGAAATCATCAGCCCGTAAACGATCACTCCCACCAGGGCGAATGCAAGGAAAACCGCAGGGCCCATATCCCGGATCAAAACTCCCAACCCCAGGAAATAACAGGATCCCATTACGCCGCCAATACCGATCAGCGACATCTGCCAGCCCTTAATCCCTCTCTTCAATTCATTCGATTGTTCACTTTTTTTCGGTTCATTCGATGGTTCACCTTTTCTCAATTCATTCGATTGCCCGCTTTCGGTATCAATCGACTTCGACCTTTCACTCATTACGCTATCTAGCCTCCTCTTCAGAATCGTTGACTTTCTGGAATGTCAACTTAACCTTCTGTCCGATGCTTTCGCGTCGTTGACAGAATTTATGCTNNTATGCTGGAAAATCACGAATCTCCGATTCATAGATTTTCGTCGTATTTTAAATAATTCTAGTTTCAAATTTCATGCCAAAAGACTGACAAATGAAGAGTCAGTTAGATTTAATATTCAGAAAACTGAGTAAATAAAAGGGCGGAGAGACTTGTCCAACATATCTTTGGGAAGCAGGATTTTTTCATTTGACAGAAAAGTCTTATTTTTGACAACAATCTTACAAGTAATTGTCTTGTTTATGAGATATGACAATTTTGCGAAAAATTCCTCCGCGGGCAGGGGGCCGCCCCCTCCCGCAAAGCGGCGGACCGGCCGCCGATGCTACAGAAAGAACCAGTGATACACGGCGAGCAATACGGCTCCCGGCACACCCAGAATGCCGACGATGACGGCGGAAAGGATATTCAGGGAGATATGAACTCCCCAGTAGCCTCCTATCAAGTTGATCAGCAATATGGAGACCGCGCCGGCGATGCTGTTGATCACCAGCCGGAGTAAGACCTTGATCGGCACCAGAAACATGTACCCCACCACGTAAAGGGCAAAGATCCCAAGGGCATACGCAAGTAAAATCCCGATTTCCGTACTCATTTCCATTATATTTACACCCCCCTTGTACAATTTATGTTTTTTATGAATAAAATAGAATTGTGAACTAACGTACTGCCGATTTTCAGGCGGCGGCACGCTGCAGGAAAGGATGTGAAGTCCGATGAGCATACCGCTTAACGGTATTGCCGGCACGGCAAGTAAATTATACCATCAGGTTCTGAATGTTCCATATCCCGAAAGCGAGGAGGAAAAGCTGATCAGCTCAATAAAAGCAGCCCATTCCGACTGGCAGCGGGCCGAAGCGATGTTCCACGAAGTTACGGACCCGGATCTGGTCGATCACGCGATTTACGACGTGATGGCCACCAAGAGCAAATATATTTACTTACTTAAAACAGCAAAAAACAAGGACTTACATCTGTAAGTCCTTGTTTTTTATAATTCGCGTCTCCCCTCCATGGCTTTGGACAGGGTGATTTCGTCCGCGTATTCCAAGTCGCCTCCCACGGGTACGCCGTGGGCGATCCTTGTCACCTTGATGCCGGAGGGTTTGATCAATCTCGCCGCATACATAGCCGTCGCCTCTCCCTCGATATTGGGGTTGGTTGCGAGAATCACCTCTCTGACGTCGTTTTGCTGCAGCCGGATAATCAACTGTTTCAAATTGATGTCTTCGGGACCGATGCCGTCCATGGGCGAGATCGCTCCGTGAAGCACATGATAGAGTCCCTGAAATTCTTTGATCCGCTCCATGGCGCTGACGTCTCTGGGGCTTTCCACAACGCAGATCACGCTCTGGTCTCTGGCGGGGTCGGTGCAGATCCCGCACGGGTCCACATCGGTCAGGTTGCCGCATACGGAGCAGTATTTCATATTTTTCTTGGCGTCCAGGATCGCTTCCGCCAGGGCAAAAGCCTCCTTGTCGTCCTGGGAGAGAATGTGGAAAGCCAGACGCTGTGCGGTTTTTCCGCCGATTCCGGGCAGCTTTGCCAGCTCTCCGATCAGGTTGCTTAATGGTTTCGCATAGTGCTTCATGACGTTTTACATGAGGCCGGGAATGGATAGCCCGCCCGTCAGCTTGCCCATTTCATTCTGACTCATCTCTTCAATCTGTCTCAACGCCTCGTTTGCCGCCACCATGATGAGATCCTGCAGCATCTCCACATCGTCGGGATCGACGACTTCGGGTTTGATAGCCACCTTTACAATTTCCTTTTTCCCATTGACCGTAACGCTTACGGCGCCTCCGCCCGCGGTGGCCTCCACTTCCTTTGTCTCAAGCTCCGCCTGCATTTCTTCCATTTTTCTCTGCATCGCCTGCATCTGGGCAAGCTGCTTCTGCATGCCTCCCGCTCCGCCGCCGGCGCTGGGCTTCTTTCCCGCTCT
>DLFX01000010.1:0-178 GCA_002482405.1 Firmicutes bacterium UBA7709
GTGCTGGCGCTGGAGCTGGGGCGGGAGCGGCTTCTGTTCCGTCAGGAATTGCTATTTTCTGATTTACATAGATTAAATTCGGATCGGCAAGCTTGTTATAGTCAGCCAGGGCCTGCCAGGTGGTTTGATACTGATGGGCTATTTTCCACAGCACATCGCCGTCTTTCACAGTGTAGCT
>DLFX01000010.1:195-904 GCA_002482405.1 Firmicutes bacterium UBA7709
CACGCTTGCCGCGACTAAAGACAGGGCAAGAAAAATGACGAAAATCCTTCTTTTCAAAAAACTCACCTCCATAAAATTGTATAATCTTCCAGTTCATTCTACACCAGTGGGAAGAAAAAATCAGTTTATTTGCAAAAATATAGTGAAAATTTTGAAAATTTGACCTGGAAATTGATTTGCAGTATAATAGGCAAAATATACTTTGGTGTTTGGAGGTCATAATATGAACAGTGATAAGATTAAGAGCGGCCCAGCCGGCGCGTCGGTGCGCACCCTGTTTTACGGCATGGGCTATATCCGTGAAGAAATAGATCGGCCCCTCATCGGTATCGTCAATTCACAGAACGAGATCGTGCCCGGGCACATGCATCTGGACCGCATTGCGGACGCGGCGAAAAAAGGCGTTTCCCTGGCGGGCGGAACACCTGTGGAGTTTCCCTCTATCGGCATTTGCGACGGGATCGCCATGGGCCACGACGGAATGAAATACCCCCTGGCCAGCAGGGAGCTCATAGCGGACTCCATCGAAGCCATGGCGAGGGGACATGCCTTCGACGGCCTCGTTTTGATTCCGAACTGCGACAAGATCGTACCTGGGATGCTGATGGCGGCGGCCCGTTTGAACATTCCCGCCGTCGTCGTGAGCGGCGGCCCTATGAGAGCGGGATTTTCCAATGGGAGCGTATTGGATTTTAACAGCGTCATGGAG
>DLFX01000010.1:951-3385 GCA_002482405.1 Firmicutes bacterium UBA7709
CCGGCTGCGGCTCCTGTTCCGGCCTCTTTACTGCAAACAGCATGAACTGCCTCACGGAAGTTCTGGGCATGGGGCTGCCGTATAACGGTACTGCTCTGGCCGACAGCGGAGAGCGAATCCGCCTTGCAAAGATGGCGGGAGTCAAGGTCATGGAAATGGTATAAAGAGATATCCGGCCGAGGGATATCCTGACGGAAAGCGCTTTTAAAAACGCCATCACCGTGGACATGGCTATGGCAGGATCCACCAACACCGTGCTCCATCTGCCGGCCATCGCTCACGAAGCGGGCATCGCGCTGAATCTGGAGCTCTTTGACAGAATCAGCGAAAGGACGCCGTACATTGCGAAGATCAGCCCCAGCGGGCACCATCATATCGAAGACCTCCACAGAGCCGGTGGAATTCCGGCGCTGATGAGCGAGCTGGCGAAAAAAGACCTGATTGATAAAGACTGTATGACGGTGACGGGAATGACCGTCGGGGAGAACATCGACCCGGCTTCCGTCAGGGATCACAGCGTCATCATGCCCATCGACAAGCCCTACAGAAACCGCGGTGGATTGGCGATTTTGAGAGGCAATCTGGCTCCTGACGGAGCGGTGGTAAAGGAATCCGCCGTGGCGGAGGAGATGCTGGCGCACTCGGGTCCCGCGGTGGTATTCAATTCCGAAGAAGAGGCTTCCGAGGCCATCTGGGGAAAGAAGATCAAGAAGGGCGATATCATCGTGATCCGGTACGAGGGGCCAAAGGGCGGTCCCGGAATGAGGGAAATGCTTTCCCCGACTTCATCCATCGCCGGAATGGGCCTCGACAAGGACGTTGCGCTGATCACGGACGGAAGGTTCTCCGGCGCGTCCAGAGGGGCTTCCATCGGGCACGTTTCTCCGGAAGCCATGAGCGGGGGCCTCATCGGCCTGCTGAAGGACGGCGATATCATCCATATCGATATTCCAGGCAGGAGGCTTTCCGTCGAGCTTTCCGACCAGGAGATCGCAGCCAGAAAAGCCGCCTATGTGAAGCCCGAACCAAAGGTGAAGTCGGGATATCTTGCGCGCTACGCAAAGCTGGTCACCTCGGCGAACACAGGAGCCGTAATGGAAGATTAATTTTGAAAACCCTTGCAATGTAAAATAAAAATAGGGTATAATTTAACGGTTAGTAATTCTGAAAAGGAGTGAGAGTAATGGATTTAGGGCCGAGTCACGAGCGGATGAATATGTTATTTGAAAATGGTAAAGTCCTTGCTTTCACTGTAGCTTTCCGACGCCTTTAAAGCGGTAACACATCCGCTGAAAGGCAGCGTTTCGCATCTACATACGGTTTTAAGCCGGGACCGGACATTTTCCCTGCAGTGACACAGCGCAGGACGGCGTTTTCGCCGTCATCGCCGATTCAAGACTACAGCAAGGAGGTAGAGTCCCATGGAAAATGAACTCACATTGGATGCGACGATCCAGACAATTATTGAACTGCTGGAAGCAAAGAAATATAGCAGAGCAAGAGATGAAATTTTAAAGAATAATTCCGTCGATATTGCGGAAATCCTGGAAGAGGTGCGGGAGGAGCTTGGCCTTGAAAAGACCATCATTCTGTTCCGCACCCTCACCAAGGACGTTTCGGCGGAGGTTTTTTCATACCTTCCCACCGACGATCAGGTGGATATCATTTCCGGCATCACGGACCGGGAGATCACGCACATCATCGACGAACTGTCCTTTGACGACATGATCGACGTGTTGGAGGAGCTCCCCGCCAACATCGTCGATAAGATCCTGGAAAAGACCACAAAAGAGGAGCGGAGGCTGATCAACACCTTTTTAAACTATCCGGAAACCAGCGCGGGAAGCCTGATGACGCCGGATTATATCAGTTTGAGAAAAAATATGACCGTCGCGGAAGCGCTGGCATATATCAAAAAGGAGGGCATGGACAGCGAGACTGTCTACACCTGCTATATAAAGGATGAGGGGAGAAAGCTCTTGGGTATCGTCTCCCTTCGGACCCTCGTGGTATCGGACGACCAGGTCCGGCTCGAGGAGTTGATGCACGAGGACATCATCTATGTAAACGTCCTGGACGACCAGGAGGACGTATCGGATGCCTTCAAGAAGTACGGCTTCCTGGCGATCCCCGTGGTGGACAACGAGCACCGTCTGGTGGGGATCATCACGGTAGACGACATTCTGGACGTAATCGACGAGGAAACCACGGAGGACTTCCAGAGGATGGCCGGCGTGGCCGCGTCCACAGAGGAGTATCTGGACATGAGCGTGTGGAAGCACGTGAAAAACAGGCTCCCCTGGCTGTTCGTCCTCATGTGCTCCTATGTCATAACCGGAGGGATCATTTCCAGCTTTGAAGCGGTTTTATCCAAGGTGATCGTTTTAGTCACCTATATGCCGATGCTCATGGGTACCGGCGGAAATTCCGGCTC
>DLFX01000010.1:3454-5244 GCA_002482405.1 Firmicutes bacterium UBA7709
AGCTCAGAGTGAGCTTTCTCATCGGCGTCGTTCTCAGCGCCCTGAACTTTGCCAGAATATACTGGATGGACGGACAGAGCGCCCTGGTGGCCCTGACCGTCTGCGGCTCCATGCTGTTCATCGTCATAGCGGCAAAGACCATTGGAAGCATGCTGCCCATGGCGGCGAAGAAGGTGGGGATCGACCCGGCGCTGATGGCAAGCCCGATGATCGCGTCCCTGACGGATATGGTATCCGTTGTAACGTATTTCACGCTGGCGACGGTGATACTGGGCATCTAGGCGGCGCGCCGCTTCGAAAGGGAAAGTAAAAAAATGAAAAATGAGGGTTTAATTACGCAAGCTTATGTCAATACTTTTATTAAGAAACGTGAGAGGGATATACATAAGGGTAATTGCGGAAAAGTTCTAATCCTTGCCGGATCGAAGGGAATGGCGGGGGCCGCGGTATTGTGCGCAAGGGCTGCTTTGAGAACGGGCGCAGGCCTTGTCAGGGTTTCCGTACCGGAAGAGCTTTTTCCCATCCTCCAGATCGGAGTGCCGGAAGCGACCTGTATAACCCGTGAGCGTGTATTTGAAGGTCTGATGCAGTACTCGGCTATTGCCATCGGACCTGGGTTAGGGGATGAGCTGAAAAATGGTAACCTGATTAAAAAAATTATTTATACGACGGACAAGCCGGTGGTGATCGACGCGGATGGCCTCAATCTGCTGCGGGATGATTTGGAATCGATGAGAAACGCGAAGGCAAAGCTCATCATAACGCCTCATCCGGGGGAAGCAGCGGGGCTGACGGGCCGGAATGCCGCCGATATCAACAGGGACAGGCCTGAGTCCGCCAGGGGGTTGGCCGCCGCCACCGGAGCGATAACGGTACTCAAAGGCGCCGGAAGCGTAGTGGCAACACCGGAAGGGAAAACATATATTAATACAACAGGAAATCCCGGAATGGCCACCGGGGGGAGCGGAGACGTCCTGACGGGAGTCATCGCAGCCCTCGCAGGGCAGGGACTTTCTCCTGAAGACGCCGCGACGGCAGGAGTTTTCCTCCACGGCATGGCAGGAGATATGGCCGCAGAACAGACGGGAGAGTATGGTTTAATCGCTTCAGACATAGCAAATATGGTAGCCTTGGCAATACAGAGCATCCTGGAATCCCGGGAACCAATGGAGAATATAGGCATTTGACATCAAACCTCGCTAACAATTATAATTGAGAGATAAGAACGCTGTCGAGACAGCATCTGTTGCAGGGAAATTATTCGAGGTGAACAAATGTCTAATTCAATAAATGATAAAAACAATTTTTCATTGAATGAGATCAATGGAGTCAAAACCGGTTATGAGGAAATGGGAATGCTTAATGTGAGCCTTTCGGAAGAAGGGCTTGATCAAGATAGAAAAGACCTTGAAAGCTATGAAAAATATTTAGTGGAGAGTGAATGACTTGATAGTTAAGAAAGGCGATATTTTTTTTGCAGACCTTAGTCCCGTCATTGGCTCGGAACAAGGCGGGGTAAGACCGGTTCTTATCGTGCAGAATGATATTGGAAATAAATACAGCCCTACGGTNNATCGTAGCGGCGGTTACCTCTCAGATCAATAAGGCAAAGCTGCCTACCCATGTTGAAATCGGCGCGCTGGGACACGGACTGAACAAGGACTCGGTCGTGCTGATGGAACAGCTCAGGACTATCGATAAAAAGCGTTTGAAAGAAAAAATCGGAAGAGTGGATGAAGATATTATAGCAGATGTTAACGAAGCACTCACAATCAGTCTAGGGATCATAG
>DLFX01000126.1:0-3501 GCA_002482405.1 Firmicutes bacterium UBA7709
TCCTAAATCGAAAATTTTGTGCAGCCTGTCACAGCTCGAAATTTTTGGGCGATTTGCCACAAAGTACTGGCCCTTCCTCATATTATGGGGCAAGGGAAGTGATAAATATGTACTCAAACAACGGGGAGCTTGCCCCTGTTATTATATATTCCAAAGGCACGATCAATGAGATACGGGACTGTATTATTGAAAATTACGGGCAAATCAAGTACGAACTCCCATTCATCAATGCGGTTTCGGTTGAGATACCGAAGGAAAAGCTGGAGACGCTTTCGATGCATCACATGATCAGTGACATTAGCGAGGACGCCCTCGTATCGAAAGCGCCCGCCCTGTCAGATGTGGGGTCGGCCCCGCTGAAATGCGGAAACTTTGAAGATGATATGGAGCGGATATTCGGAAGTACGGAACGCGGCAGAGGCGTGGGCGTCGCTGTCATCGATACCGGAGTTTCGCCCCATTATGATCTGATNNACAGCATTTAAAGATCTGCTGGCACATAAGGAAATGCCTTACGACGACGACGGCCACGGAACTCATGTAGCCGGAATCATCGCCGGAAACGGCTATACCTCCTGCAAATATACGGGCACCGCCCCTTGCGCCGACATCATCTCCATCAAGGCGTTGGATGAGTCGGGAAACGGCTCGGAATCCGATATTCTCGCGGCTATGCAGTGGATCGTCAACAACGGCCAGTTTTACAATATCCGGGTGATTAACTTGTCTCTCGGAATCAAGGTAGAATCCCCCTACCTCGACGACCCGCTGATCAAGGGGGCAAACGCGGCGGTTCGCTACGGCTACAGCGTCATTACGGCGGCGGGAAATAACGGGCCCGGAAAATGCACCATCAACTCTCCGGGGATCAGCCCCCTGGTCATCACCGTCGGAGCCGCCGATCTGACCCAGGATGACGGGGAGGCCAGGGTTGCCAGCTTTTCCAGCCGCGGTCCGACCTTTACCGGTGAAATCAAGCCGGACCTGGTTGCCCCCGGCGTCGATATCTGTTCTCTGGACGGAAAAAACCCAAAGGGTTACGCAGTGCAGTCGGGGACGTCCATGGCGGCGCCTGTGGTGAGCGGCGTCGCCGCATGTCTCTATGCCATGCGGCCCGACCTGTCGCCGGCTCAGGTAAAGCATCTCCTGACCCAGGACGCCTTGCCGCTCAAAAAGGAAGACCGCTATGCCCAAGGCCGCGGTCTCCTGAATTATAAAATGTTTTTAAATCTATAGATAGTTCAGCGGATTCTTTGTCTTGCCGTTGATATGTACCTCGAAGTGAACATGGGGGCCGGTGCTGTGTCCGGTATTTCCGACGTTGGCGATATACTGTCCCTGGTAAACCCGGTCTCCCTTTTTCACCACCAGCTTGCTGCAGTGCCCATACCAGGTAACTCTGCCACCGCCGTGGTCGATTGCCACCATATAGCCCAGCGCGCCGTTGTATCCCGCAAAGGTCACCAGGCCGCCGTCGGCAGCCTTGATATGAGTCCCAATGGGCGCCGCAAGGTCGATCCCCGCGTGGAGCCTCCCCCACCTCGTGCCGTATCTGGAGGTCAGCGTTCCTCTGATGGGATAGATAAAGCTCCCCGTGCCGATCAGGGCAGGCGGCTCTTTTGTTCCCACCACGACGACCTGAGAAACCGGCTGGGATAAAACCGTGGAACTGAGTTCGTTTCTGGATACTTCAATTCCGTTGTTCCTCACGATTTCAGCCACCACTTCCTTTTCACCGTTGACGCCCTTGGATTTTACGACCTGCTCTGTTTTGTACATGCTGGCGGTATTTTCATAGGCGATCTCGAAGGGGATCGGCTCTTTATATTGAGCAACCTCTGTTGTCTGCACCGTCATCAGCGGAACGACCTGGCTCAGGCAAATTTCCTGATCGATATGGAGCTTTTCCGGAATCACGTCCGGATTTGAAAGCTGCAGCTCGCTCTGCTTTAAACCGTACAGCTTCGCGATTTCCGAGAAAGTCTCACCCTGCTTCACCACATGGATCTTTTTCTCCACCGCGCCGGTGAGCAGATATTCCAGCGCATCATTCTTGGTCTCGATGCTGCCAAGTTTTGTTTCCACATTCTTGATCTTCACATCTTCCGCAAAGCCAATTTTCTCGTACTTTATGTTTTCATCCTTTTTTACGTACTGATTCTTTATTTCATCGAGGATGTCCCTTGCTGTTTTATCGCTTTCCAAAACGGCCGTCAGCTTGCCGTTTATGTAAATCCCGCGCCCGTTGGCCTTCATGTCCTTCATATAGGTCAGCCGGTTCAGGACGGCTTCCTTGTCGTCGATATCCTGGTTGAAGGCGATGACTTTTTTAAATCGGATATCCCTGTCTTTGTCGATGGTGATATCCGCGTCATATTGAGCGCTCAGCTTGTTCCCTATGATATCTACGGTCTTGTAGACGTCGTCCTGATTTTTCACTACGCCCAGAACTTTGCCGTTGTATATGTATTCATAGGCGGTCATGCTTCCGATCACCACGGTGATCACCGCCGCCGCGGCAACCCCGGCGCCGAACCCGATCAGAACCCCTTTCTTATGGTGCTCCGCGTAATCCCTGGTCCGGTTTACGGCCAGACATGTCCTCTCCTTTGCCGCAAGCATACCGCGGAGGATGGCGTCATTTATCCTGTCGAGAAAATCGACAAAGCGCGTCATTTTCTCAGAGACTTTTTTCTCTTTCACCGATAGCACCGCAAGCGCGGCCGCCGTTTTATTTCTCAATTGGAGCCGTGCCTCCGCCCTTTGAACCAAAGGCGTCAGCCTATCCTCCACGCGCCTCATATCCTGGGCCAGTTTGGCTCTCGCACCGGACATGGCCGGCAGCACTGCGGGAAGAATTTGCCTGTTCAGGGTTTCAGAAGCTTTGCGTCCGGCTTTCCGGTACAGCAGGAGCAGTCTTACCCTGTTCCTTTCAAAAAACGCAAACACCTTGTCCACGGTTTCGTCAAGAGAGGTGTTTACCCGGTCTGCCGTCGTTTCGTCAAAAGAGGTGTTGACGCTGGCTGCCGCCACCGCTTCATCAGGAGAGATGCTGACTCCGGCGCTCCCTGTTGTTTCCTCCGTTTCCATCGCCGGCTTCCCGGCTCCCGGCGCTCCGGCCACAAAGCCGTTTACGATCTGATCGACGTCAAAGGATTCGGCAAACTCTGTTGCTGTTGTTTGGGAAATATCCCCGGAGCATTCCGCCTCCGCGTGGAAAATGTCATCGAGCCTCTCTGCTTCCACGATGGCGTCTAAAAGAGACAACTGCCCCTCGATGGGAGCGGTGCTGTCTTCCTCGAAGGGAAATGATTCCGGCTGGATCACATCAAAGACGGACGCGTGCTTATAGTCGGCGTAAACTCCCTGTTCGGTAACAAGGGGTTCCGTTACCCCTGCGCCTTGCTTTCTCCGGTTCCGCCTTTCGTTGATCCGCTGGGCGGCTTCTTTCCGCTGCCGTTCTCTTTCCTTGAAGTCTATTTTTAGGTCGGTCATCTCGAT
>DLFX01000126.1:3515-20315 GCA_002482405.1 Firmicutes bacterium UBA7709
CCTGCTCCCGGTTCAATCCGGTCAGATCCAGACGAGAAATAGGGGTATGGGTATCCCCCATATCCCCGTCTTCACTTTCCTTATTTACGACGTTATTCTTATTATTTTTAACTTTATGTAAAATTCCCGAAGTCAAATTGTTCCATAAGCCGGTGCTTCGTTCTGTGCCTGATCTTCTGGTATCCTTCATATGTTTCCTCCCAACCGCCTTGCGACGGGGTACTTTATCATATGCAGTCACGTGCTATGTCAGTTGATTTTTAATTTACTAGCATTGATGCCAACGGCCATTGATGCCGCTAACCATTGGTAATATTATGCCATAAAACGGGCTTTTTTTCAATCCATTTTTTGAACGCTTTCCAGCTTCTCGGTAAAGCAGCTGCAACGATCACCAGTATCTAGTATGCCCGTGTCCCTGCAGAGGGGGCAATCATACATGATATCCATATAGTCGATTTTAAAGTTATTTTCCGTCATGAGATAAGCCTTTTCTTCATTGAGGGAGTCCACCTTCTGTTTCATTGACCTGATCCTGGCTTTCGTATCAGGCGCCCCGGATAACATCACTCTGGAGATTTGCAGACCGGCTTCTCTCGCCTCTTCCTCAATGGCTTTTATCCGGGGAATCTTGCGGTAGACTTCCGCCCTCCGCTCTTCGGCTTCCGCTTCTTTTTTCACCCTCAGATCCTCATAATAGTTCATGACGCTCGCGATAGCGCCGATCTTTCCATCTTCCCGGGAAGCCGCCGCCTGCTTTTCGCTGCCGCCGCTGCCGCCGTTCCACGCCTTTAAAACGCTGTTTATGTAATTGATGTTCGGATTGGAGATCCCCGTCGTCTTCTTGCAGGCGTCCAGAACCTTTTCAATGCTGAAGCCCATCTGGTCGAACCAGGTGTCCATGATCCGTTTTTCCTCTTCCGTGGCATTTCGCAGAAAGCCCAGAGCCTTAAGGACTCTTTTGTAGAGATAATGACGGTTGTCCGTCTCCTCCAGGTAAGCTTCGATCTGGTCGATGGTTTTCAATCCCTGGTTTGCCCATTCCTTGACGATGGCTCCTACATATTTGTGGTTGCTGTGGTTCTTTTTTTTGACGCAATAGGAATAGGCGTAGACGACCATTTCCGGGTTGGCGTTGTAATCGGTGATCCATGTCAGGATCTCGGAGGGTTCCCGGCCTTCAAAAAGCCTTCCCGTGATCCGCTCAATCTCGCTGTACATGTCCTTGATGGTATCGTCGCCCATGAGCTCCTTCAGGCGGTCCGGAATCCCGGGTTCCGATTTTTTGGCCTTTGGCTTCTTCCCGTAGGCCAGCTCTTTCAGGTTGAGGAATTCCACCTGGTAGTGAAACTTCTCGCCGGGCTTTTCATAATGCTTTTTGACGATGCCCTGCTTTTCCCAATAGGTCCAGGCCTTCAGCACGTCCTCGTCCTCCATGCCCAGGTGCTTTGCGATGGTTTCGTTCGTCAGGCGCGTGTCAAAATCCGCGTACATCAGTGCGAACAGATATACCTTGACATAATCGCCGGGGGCCTGGGGCAGGTATTCATTGATAAAGATATTTTCTACGTTGGTGTCCCGCAGATAAAAATCCTTAATGATCTCTCTTTTAAAATTCATATTTAATCCTTTACAGAATACAATGCGCCTGCCAGGGGCGTGAGAACACCCTCGGCGTGGCGCACATAATATTTTTATAATTTAAAATATTGTTCCGCGGATGATCGTTTGATCCCGGCGGGGGCCGACGGAAATGATCTTTACGGGAACTCCCACGGCGTCCTCGATGGCCTTGATATAATCCTTCGCCGCCTGGGGCAGCTCTTCGTAGGTCCTGCACCCGGAAATATCGCACTTCCAGCCGGGAACCTCGCGGTAAACCGGCTTGCATTCCTCTATGACCTCCAGCCTTGCCGGGAAATTGTCGATCTTTTCCCCGTTGCAGTCATACTGATCGCAGATTTTGATGGTGTCGAAGTCCCCCAGAACGTCGAGGAGCATCAGGGAAAGCCCTGTCATTCCGTTGATTCTGGCCGAATACCGGACGACCACCGCGTCAAACCAGCCGCAGCGCCTCGGTCTGCCTGTGGTCACGCCGTATTCGTGGCCGAGCTCCCTGATCCGGTCTCCGGTCTCGTTGTCCTCCTCCGTTACGAAGGGGCCTTTGCCGACTCTCGTGGTGTAGGCCTTGGCGATCCCGAGAACCTCCTGGATGCTTCCTGCTCCGATGCCCGAACCCGTGGTGAATCCGCCGGAGGTCGGATGAGAGCTGGTCACATAGGGGTAGGTTCCCAGGTCCACATCCAGAAGGGAGCCCTGGGCGCCTTCAAACAGGACCTTTTCGCCTTTTTTAAGACTCTCATAGACCATGACGCCGGTATCCCTGATATATGGTTTCAATCTCCTTGCATATTCCACATAGGTCTCTATGATTTCTTCTTTGTTGACAGGCTTTTCGTTGAAAAGCTTTGTGATGATATCGTTTTTGCGGTCGATCTGGGCGGACAGCTTCTCCCGGAACACCTTTTCGTCCTGCATGTCGCAGATCCGGATCCCTGTGCGTTCGATCTTGTCCATGTAGCACGGACCGATCCCCTTTCTGGTGGTGCCGATGTCCTCTTTTCCTCTGGCAGTCTCATAGAGCCCGTCCAAGAGCTTGTGATACGGAAAAACGATATGGGCGCGGTCGCTGATATAGATCTTCGACGCGTCGACGCCGTCCTTTTCCAGATCCTCGATTTCCTTGAAAAACCCTTCCGGATCAAAAACGACTCCATTGCCGATAATATTCACGGCGCTCTTATTCAACACGCCGGAAGGAATGAGGTGAAGCGCGTATTTTTTATCGTCGAGGACCACGGTATGTCCGGCATTGTTGCCGCCCTGGCCTCTCACCACCATGTCCGCTCTTTCCGCTAAATAATCTATAATTTTCCCTTTTCCTTCATCGCCCCACTGGGAGCCGACGATTGCTAATCCTGGCATAGTAACTCTCCTTTTCTATTTATCCTGCAAAAAATTATTTAGATCATCGATCAACTTTTCAAGGTTGATGCCATGTCCTTCCGCCGCCTCCCGCAAGCTCTCGCTCTGCGCGCCGGGACAGCCCAGACAGTTCAGCCCATGCCTGAGAAAAACGTCCGTCGGATCGGGATCCATTTCAAGAATTTCATTGAGGAGCATGTTTTCGGTAATTTTCATACTAATACCTCCTTTGCCTCAGTTGTGCTTCTTTGTCAGCTGAGGCTACCTCTCGCTTAAGCGGCTCTTATCAACAAATCTCGTGTATTTTCCAAGCCAAGTAAGTTCAATGCTTCCTGTTGGTCCGCTTCTCTGCTTTGCAATATTGACTTCGCAAATGTTGGGTTTATCCGTCGTCTCAGGGTTATAATATTCATCCCGGTATAGAAACATTACAATATCCGCATCCTGTTCGATGGAACCCGACTCGCGCAGGTCGGAAAGAATCGGCCGGTGGTCGTTTCGCTGTTCCGGCGCACGGGATAGCTGGGATAAGACGATGACGGGGCAGTCCATCTCTCTGGCAAGCTGCTTCAGAAATCTTGAAAGAGCTGTGATTTCCTGCTGACGGCTTTCCGCTCTTCCCTCAAAGGACATGAGCTGAAGGTAGTCGATGACCACCAGGTCCAGCCCCTTCTCCGCCTTCAGCCTTCTGCACTTGTTCTTGATCTCCATGGCAGTGACGCCCGGCGTGTCGTCTATGTAAATGCTGGTCTTGGAAAGGGTGTCCAGCGCGATGTGGATCTGGTCCCAATCCTTTCGTTCCAGCGTACCTGTCTTCAATTTTTGCATTTCGATCCGGGATTCCATGCTGAGCATTCGCTGTCCCAACTGGTCCCTGGACATTTCCAGGCTGAAGATCAAAACCTTCGCCTTGCTCTTGATGGCCGCCTGCTGCGCAATGTTCAGGGCAAAGGCGGTCTTTCCCATGCTCGGCCGGGCAGCCAGCATGATGAGGTCCGACTTCTGCAGGCCGGAGGTTCTGGAGTCCAGGTCGATAAAACCGGTGGTCAGCCCGGTGATATTTCCTTCCAGCTTGGACATCTCATCGATCTTCGAGATGTTTTCCCAAAGGACATCCTTGATCAGGGCAAAATCCTTCGACTGCCTGGACTGGGCAATCTCAAAAATTCCCCGCTCGGCAAAATCCAGCACCTCGGAGGATTCCATCTTTTCCTGATAGCCCTTTTCGATGATATCCGAAGCGGTTCCGATAAGCCTTCTGAGAACAGCCTTCTCCGCGACGATCTTTGCGTATTCCCCCGCATTGGAGGTGGAGGGAACCACTGTGGAAAGCAGTGCGATGTACGCCCTGCCGCCCACCATTTCCAGAGACTTTCTCTTTTTCAGCTCCTCTGAGACGGTAAGGATGTCCACCGGCTGGCTTTTTCTGTATAATTCGATGACGGCGGAATAGATCTCCTTGTGCATTTCGCTGTAGAAGTCCTCCGGCTTGAGGATTTCCAACACTTCGTAAAGCGCGTCCTTATCCAACAGGATAGAGCCCAGCACCGATTTTTCCGCATCGTCGTTATGTGGCGGGATCCGTTCATATTGACTCATAAGAGATTCTCCTAGTACTTTTCNNTTTTACGCGGAAACGGTAACTTTCAGCTTTGCGGTAACTTCAGGATATATCCTGATATCCACCTCGAACTCCCCCGTCTGCTTGATGGGGCTTTCCAGTATCACCTTCCGCTTATCCACGGTGATCTTGTGCTGCTGCGCCAGGGCGTCCGCGATGTCCTTTGAGGTAATGGAACCGAACAATCTGCCGCCTTCACCGGACTTTGTGGTGATGGTGACATGCTTCTGTCCGATTTTCTCAGCAAGCGCTTTAGCTTCCGCCAGGTCTTTCTGCCGGTTTGCCTCCTGGATCGCCTTCTGCCTCTCCAGGCTCTTTACGTTTCCTTCCGTGGCTTCCGTGGCGAATCCCTTCGGAAGCAGCATGTTTCTCGCGTAACCGTCGCTGACTTTTACGACTTCTCCCGCTTTTCCCACGCCTTTTACGTCTTTTATCAATATAACAATCATATTATTTCCTCCTGATATTCACTCGTTTCCGCTACTTGACTCCGATATCCTTTACCAGGTCCACGATGAGATCCATGGTTTCATCGATGGGAATTTCGATCTGGGCTCCTGCCTTTGTCAGATTGCCGCCGCCGCCCAGCTTCTCCATGATGGTCTGAACGTTTATATCGCCCAGGGAGCGGGCGCTGACGGCCGTGAGTCCTTCCTCGTTCTCCCCGACCACAAAGCTGGCCTTGACGCCCTTGATGTTCAGCATCTCGTCCGCGGCACGGGAATTGATCACCTGTACATCCGCATACTTTCCTTCACACTTCGCGATGGCGATGCCGGGAACCGGCATGGTTGCGCCGGAAACGATCCTGGATCTCAGCTTCAGAGAATCCATGTCCGTCTGGAAAAACTGCCTTACGTTGGCGGTGTCGGCGCCCATCCTGCGCAGCCACGAAGCCGCTTCAAAGGTCCTGACGCCGGTTCTGATGGAGAAGCGGTTGGTGTCCACCGTGATTCCCGCCAACAGGGCTTCCGCCTCAAATTTATCTATGTCCTTTTTATCTCCTCCGCTATACTGGAGAATTTCCGTAATCAGTTCGGAGGCAGAGGACGCGTAGGCCTCCATGTAGGTGAGGGTCGCGTTTTCAATAAATTCCTCTGTTCTTCTGTGATGGTCGATGACCACCAGCTTATCCGATCTCGTCAGCAGTTCCGGGCATTCCACCAGGCTTGGCCGGTGTGTGTCTACCACCACCACAAGGGTATCTTTATCCGCAAGCTCAAGGGCCTGCTCGTTGGTAACAAATTTATAGTTTCCGGACTCCGACGCTGTTTGATACATATCCGTCAGAGAATCGTTGAAGGAGTTTAAGACGATATATGCCGTCCTGCTGCGGTTCCTGGCGATCCTGCTGATTCCGACAGCGGCTCCGAAAGAATCCATATCGGGTTTTTTGTGGCCCATGATGATGACCTGGGTCGACTGGTCGATGAGCTGTCTGAGGGCATGGGCCATGATCCTCGACTTTCCTTTATTTCTCTTTTCCACGGTCTGCAGTCTGCCGCCGTAGTATTCGACCTTGCTGACCTTCTTTACCACGGCCTGATCGCCGCCGCGTCCCAGCGCCAGATCCAAAGCTGCCGCGGCGTATTCGTCTCCCTGCTGGGGCGTCTTTCCGCCGACGCCGATGCCGATGCTCAGGGAAACGGGAAAGTCCGCGTCGGTTTCGATCTCCCGCACCTCGTCAAGGATGGAGAATTTGCCTGCTTCCAGCTTTTCAAAATGCTTCTGCTCAAAAACCACAAAATACTGATTGTTTCGGAATCGCGTGATAGAAGCCTGGAGTTTGGCGGCCCATTGCCGGATCGTCTTCTCTATTTCCGCGGCGATGAGAGATTTCCTGTCGTCCGGGGAGCTGGCGATGAGCTCGTCATAATTGTCGACGATAACATAGGCGAAGCAGCTCTTTTCATCCTTGTAAAGGTTTTTCACCACCTCGTAATTGGTCATGTCGATCCAGTACAGCACTGCGCTGTTGTTTTTGTCCTCGTCAAGATAGGAGGAAACAACCTTGTAGGTCCGCCCGTTATGGGTGACCATGACAGGCCTTTCAACGGGATCGTCCGTAAAAAATTCGGATGCTTTCAGTCCGGTTACACGGGAGATCCCTGCGTTGACAAGATCGGCATCCTGGTATATATCTGAGAATTTTTTATTGTACCACAGGAACTTTCCGTCGGAATCGATCATGCACAGAGGCAGGGGATGGTTGGAAACGGAATAGCTCATGGTCTTGTCGACGATTCGGAAGATATGCTCTGTATACGCCTTCATCGACTCGCTTTTTCTTCCCGCGCCTATATTGAAATAAGTTGAAATGCGGTCTTTGAATGATTTCTCGCCCATTTTAACTCCTATATTTCAGCAACGCCGCTTTGCGGCTCCGACTCGCTTACGCTCGCTGCTGTCCGTTTTGCCAGCCAAGCAAGCTTGGGGCAAAAAGGCAACGCTGACTGCGGCAAAGCCGCATATTGATTCTTCCTTGCGGCAAAGCCGTTCTGTGGCTCCGCCACATATCAATCGTTGGAATCATTATACCATATCCCGGTTAAATTTTGAAATTGGTTTGGGAAATTCTTTTTCTGATGTTCAGCACGATATCGCTCAATCCCAAGAGGAACAGGAACGTCTGGCCGAGCCAGGTAAAGATGAATATTGCCGATATGATGAGCAAAACAAATTTCGGGATCTTTTTTATATATCCAAAGCAGAAGATCACCGCAAGGCCCTGTATGGAAAACACAAAGGTAAACAGCATCTCAAGGTTGAACATCATCAGGCTTTTGTCTATTATTCCCATATTTACGGTAATATAAGACAGAAGGTAAACGATCAGCGAACCGATGAGGATGTTTTTCGGCAGCGAAAAGGCCCGGAGCGGCGGCAGCGCAGAGACCTTTTTCCCTGTTTTGCGGATAAACCACGAGATCGCCGCGTAATTGACATACGCGATCACCATGCAGAACACGATGAGGGTGCCGGGAACTGCCAGCTTCATCATTTCTTTCATGCTGTCCAGCGCGCGCTCCATGGTGTCGGGCGAAAACTCTTTCATGCCGAAGTAATAACCGCCCATGTTCATATCGCTGATATTGATCTGGTTCAGAGAATGGGTGAGCGCTTCAAAGAACGTGACTCCGGTCATAGCCCAAAAGACCAGGAAAATGAGGGACACGCCCATTATGGCGCTCAACGAGCCCTCCAGTATTCCCCGATACGCATTCCGTCCGCTGAGCATATATCTCATCATGACAGGGATCGGAATAAAAATCATGACCAGCAGTATTAATAATGTGTACATTCAAATTCCCCTTCGCAGTCGCAATATTGCCGCTTAAAAAAGATAAAGAAGCGATTGCTCGCTTCTTCCTTTTCGTACGTGCTGTTGCACTTAGTCAGCTGTGTAAGGCAGTAAAGCAACGATTCTTGCTCTTTTGATCGCCTTTGTAACTTCTCTCTGATGTATGGCGCAAGTGCCTGTTATTCTCTTAGGAAGAATCTTCCCTCTGTCTGTTACATATTTTCTAAGCTTGTCTACATCTTTGTAATCTATGGTTTCTGTCTTGTCGGCACAGAATTGGCATACCTTTTTTCTTCTGATGCCGCCGCGTTTTTTGTCCATCATGATATTTTACCTCCTAGAATGGTATATCATCATCGTCCTCGAGGGCTTGGAACCCTTCCGGAATCTCTGGTTGACCCTTGGCGTCCTGCTGATCGAATCCAAACCCGGATCCCGAGCCTGCGCCTCCGCCGGTCTTGTCTCCTAAAAATTCGACTCTGTCAGCAACAACATCGGTGGTATATACTGTAGCGCCCTCTTTGTTCTTGTAGCTGCCGGTCTGCAGCCTTCCCTGAACTGCCGCCATTCTTCCTTTCGTAAGGAAGCGTTCGCAGTTTTCCGCCTGTTTTCCGAATACGGTGATCCGTATAAAGTCAGCCTGCTTCTCTTTCGCAAAGGGACGATCCACCGCGAGAGTAAACGTCGCAACTGCCGTTTGGCTTTCAGGGATGTATCTCAGTTCAGGGTCTCTGGTTAATCTGCCGATTAAAACTACATTATTCATATTACCTACCGCCCTTTACTAAATCTATTTCTCGTCTTTGTTGATTATGATATGTCTTATGATCGAATCGGAAATCTTGAGTCTTCTGTCAAGTTCTTTTGGAAGATCCGCGTTTCCGGTAAACTCGATCACTACATAATATCCTTCATTTTTCTTGTTGATAGGATATGCGAGCTTTCTGTTTCCCCAAACGTTGACTTTTCCAACTTCACCGCCGGCAGAAATGACTTCCTTCACCATTTCGAGCGCCGCTTCTTTTTTGTCGTCTTCCAGCGCCGCCTCAATGATGAACATAACTTCATAATTGTTCATTTCTCTTCACCTCCCTGTGGACTAAATGGCTCTTTTTTCAAAGAGCAGAGAGCAATAATTTTGTCATAAGCAAAATCCAATGCTTTATTCTCAGGTTAAATCATCGGCTCCGGATCGACCGTGACCGACATTCAACGCTTTTCTAGTATACCATAAAAAATAAATTATGCAAGCAATTTTTGTTGTTTTCAATGCCGGAACCGCATGGAAGGGCGGACAGTCAAAGCTGCCCGCCCTTCCGGTTGATTCGCCGGCTCAATCGCCTGCTATCTCTTGAAAACAATTTTACCGTCGACCATTGTCAGCAGGACCTTTGCGTCCCGCAGTTCGTTTGATTTAACCTTCAGGAGGTTTCTGTCCACGACGGTGATGTCTGCAAGCTTGCCGGGCTCCAGTGTGCCCAGTTCCTCTTCCCGGCCCTCGGCGTAGGCGGCTCCGTAAGTATACATTTCCAACAGATCTTCCACGTCGAGTTTCTCCGGCGCATTCCAGCCTCCCTTTGGCGTACCGTCGGGATGAACCCTTTCGATTCCGCAATAGATTCCTTCAAAGGGACTGCCTTCCACCACCGGAGAGTCGCTTCCTCCGGCCAAAACCGCCCCTGCCTCTTTCAGGCTTTTAAAAGCCCAGGTGTACCGCTCCCTTTCCGGGCCAAGCAGCGCCGGATAGTCGTTGTCGGAAAAAGAAGGCATTCCCGATACGATATGCTCGGGCTGAACAGAGGCGATCACGCCGAGGGCTTTAAATCTTTTTATATCCTCCGGGGATATCACCTCAATGTGCTCGATCTGATGCCTTGTATCATTTGCCCCGCATTCTTCGAGGGCGTATTCATAGGCGTCAAGGGCGGCCCTTACCGCTCCGTCCCCGCAGGCGTGAAGCCGCACCGACATATTGTGCCTGTGAGCCCGGGCCACAGCGTTTTTCAGCTCGCCTAAATCCAGCAGAGAGCCGCCTTTATTGCCCTTTTCGGTGCTGTAATCCTCCAGCATCAGCGCGGTATAATTGGAGATGATCCCGTCGATAAACTGCTTGAAATACGGGACTCTGTACATTCCGGTGCCGCTCTCCTCAGCCTTTTTCCTGAGGGCCACGACCTTTTCCACGTCCTCGAACAGGTCTCTGGCGGCGTTTACCCTCAGAATCAGTTCGCCCTTCCTGTCCATCTCCATAAAAACGTCTTCATAGGCGAGGTTGATCCCCAGATACGGGGTCATATCGCTTATGGACGTGATTCCCCAGGCCACCGCTTTTTCGGAATACCTGCGGATCAGGTCCTTTACGATGGAAGGTTCCAGCTGAAACGCATGCTTTGCAATCAGGGTCAGAGCTGTTTCATAGAAGTAGCCGTTGGGCTTCCCGCTGTCGTCCTTATCGATTTTTCCAAAGGGCGGGTCCGCCGTCTCTCCCGTAACTCCGCACAGCTCCATGGCACAGCTGTTTGCCCACGCCGCGTGAAGCTCCGCGTCAAAGAGCAACACGGGGCGTCGGCCGATCACCGCGTCCAGGCTTTCCGCCCTGGGCATTTTTTTGTTTTCCCACGCGAACCGGCTCCAGCCAAAGCCTATGATCCACTTTTCATCGGGGATCGTCTTCGAAAACTCAAGCACCATCTCCGCGGCCTCCTCTTCGGAAGAGGCTGTGGAGAGATCGACGTATTTCGCCTGCATTCCCGATTGGATCAGGTGGATGTGGTTGTCGTGAATGCCCGGCATTACCAGCTGATCCTTCGTCAGCTCGAAGACTTCCGTATCCGGTGCGATATAACCGGCTTCCTGGCCCGCTTTGCCTGCGGCGATGATTTTATTGCCCTTTACCGCCACAAATTCGATCTCGGGTCCGCACTTTTTACCGCTGAAGAATGCCCCGCCCCTTATTAAAACATCTGCTGTCAGTTGCTCCATGATCAGTTGCCCTCTTTCCTTTTTTCCGTCTTTCCTGCGATGATCCTGAAGATCACGAAAAGGACAGCGCCGCCTGCGGCAAAGCCTCTTATGACCGCCAGGAAGGTTCCAAACACGTCTGTGCCATAGGTGTCCAAATAATATTCCGGACCCCAGCTGCCCTCATACCACGGCAAAAATGCGCTTCCCAAAATCGCAAGGACGCAGACGACGAGGAAGAAATGGGATATCCTGTACATGTCGCCTCTTGCCAGTCCGGTGGCGGGGTTGAGGGGGTGATTGTCCGGATCGGTTTTATGCAGACCGCCGTATTTCCTTTTGAATATGAAATAGGCCACGGGCCCCGTGCAGATTCCGATCAGCCCTCCCATGAAATAGTCCGTTCCGTTGAGGAGGTAAGCCAGCACGCCCACGATGACAGGCACGGAGAAGAAAATTGAGATGAAGAATTTCGGCCCGGGTATTTTGATGGGTCTTTCGCTGTCGGGCATCTTCTTCCTCATCACAAGCATGGTGATAAAGAGCAGGATCTGCGTCGCTATGATAAGGAGAACCTCGATTACGAGAACGACGGTAAATTCAAAGGAGCAGAGTATCAGGTTCACAGCGGCCATGATCAAAACCGGAATATACGGCACGCCATGTTTTTTATTTACCTTTTTTATAAACTTAGGCGCCAGATTGTCGTCTGACATGGCAAAGAGCACCCTTGTTCCGGCGGTCATCCAGGAGTTGTAGATGGAGCACTGGGCCATGATGGCGATCACGCCGAAGAGGATCATCCAGATCCCGTTTCCCAGATAGGTCGAAAGCACCGTACCGTATCCGACCACGTCGCCGCTGATGCCTTCCTGCCAGTTCTGCCACTGGCCGATGGAGGCGAGGCTTGCGGCGGTAGGCAGAATGTATGTAGCCGCGATAAGGGGAACCGCAAGCAGCGTCGCTTTCGGAATGATTCGCGGATTGCTCACCTCGCCTCCGACCGCAGACATGGCCTCATACCCGGAATACATCCAAATTCCGATTGCAAGGCCTCCGCTGATGCTGAGCATCGTGCTCTGTTCCGGCGGGGTAAAGGGTGAAAACGGATTCTGCTGGACGTTTATGAAGCCTACCACCGTGATGAGGGAAAAGATCGCGAGAACCGCAATGCCCACGCCCAGACTGATCTTGCTGGACTCCTGAACGCCTCTCAGATTAATAATTACAAATAAACCTATAATAGCGACTTGAAACGCGTATTTTCCCGTTGCGCCGGCTCCCGTCATCAGAGCGAAATAAGTTCCCGCCAGAATGACGTATACCGATGAGTCGATGTAATTGGCGATGGTTTTCCACCAGCCTGCCTGGAATCCCCAGAATTCTCCCAGGGCCTCCTGGATCCATTTATAAAATCCGCCTTCTACGGGCCGTGCGCTTCCCAGCTCCACAGATGCCAGAGCCATTGGAAGCCCCCAGACAAAGGGGATCACCATCAGCAGCACTAAAGTCAGCCCCGGTCCGCTTGCCGGGATCATTGCTTCTATGCCGTAGGCTCCCGCCGCGCACAGGCAGTAAATCATAAATACGATATGTACTACCTTTAAGTCATGTTTTTTTACCAGAGTGTTTTCCTCATTCATTTAATATCAACCTCCCTTTTCAAATCTCTGTTTCCATTGCCTGAATTTAAAATAGATATCCTGTCCTGCTCCCTTCATCAATTTCCTATCAGTATATTGAATCCAAACTGCAAATTACAGAATACTCTTGCGTTTAATATTGCACTTTTTTCGTTTAATTTGCGAAATGGGATTGAAAATGTTCGAAAAAATTTTTAAAATAAAACCAAACACAGCAACTAAGTCGTTTTTTGAGAAGGAGATAGTGAGACAGGAAATGCTGGAACTGATCGATTACCCCGACGGCCTTCCCGTGAAGGTGGAGCTGTCCAGAATCTACAAATATCCGATTCATAACCATAAGGATATTCAAATACTGTATGTGCTGGAGGGAGAGCTGGATCTGAAGCTGGCCTATACTCATTACTTCCTGGCAAAGAACAGCATTCATATCATCCACAGCAACGACGTCCATTCAATAACCAGCATCAGCGAGGATAACCTGGTACTGATCCTGGACATCAGCATCGCATATTTTACAAATTATTTCCCCAACCTTGGAAACATCGTATTTACAACGAATCTGAGCGAGTCCACCTCTGCCTACAAGAATCAGATCCTGCTCCGGGAGCAGATCTTTTCCGTCTTGTCCGAGCAGTACAACAAGCGCCCGGGATATGAGACCAGAATGAAAGAGATCACGATTTCCCTGCTTACGACGCTGACCAATCATTTCCGCGGCTTCGTCATCAATCCCGACAGCCGCGTCTTCGAGCATAAAACGGCCCACGACCTGTATCAGATCGACAGGATCAGCCGCATCGTCAGCTTTGTGTATGAAAATTACCCATACAAATTGAGCCTGTCTGAAATCGCGGAGAGGGAAAACATCAATCTGCACTATCTGTCTCATCTGTTTAAAAAATTCGTGGGAGACAGCTTCAGAAATTTTTTGAGCCTGGTTCGGGTGGAGATGACGGAGCCGGAGCTCCTTGCGACAAACGCCCCTATTTCCCAAATCGCTCAAAATGCTGGATTTTCAGACTCCAAATACTATGTAGAAAACTTTTACAACTGGTTCGGTATGCATCCGAAAGAATATCGGAGGCGCTTTGCCGGCGAAGTTTTGGGAATCAAGACCCCCGTGGCGGAGGAACTGCCGCTGGAATATCTGAAAGACACGATCTCCCAATACACCTCATTCCCCGTGTTCAAGGAGACCGCCCCGCAGATGAAGCCGGTCTTTATCAATTTCGATGCTCCTGACGCGGGAAGGATGCCGGAATTCGATTTCACAGCGGGTATTTTCAGCAGGCTTCAGTCCGGCTCCTTTTTATTTCGCGACGGGTGTGAAACCCCTTCCTCGCCTTCATCGATCTACTATAACGATTTCCCTCACGGAATCTGCATCGATCTGCTCAAGGAAATGATTCAGGCCAACGCGATAGATCCAGGCTCCATCCGCCTGATCGATTCAGCCCAAAGCACCAACGGTTTGTTTTCCGTCAACGGCCTGAGAAAGCCCCTTTACTATTTCCTTGAATTTCTGGCCGATATGGGAAAGACCCTCGTGGAAATCGGTTCGGAATACATCGTCACAAGGGGAGAGGGAAGATACGATATTTTAGCGTATAACGAGAGCAGTCTGGACCGGCTCACCCTTGATTTCAGCTTCAGTCCGGGAATCGGAAGCCGCAAGCTTACCCAGCAAAAGCTCACAGCCGTAAGATCGTGCATTTCCTTCTGGTGCCAGCTGGATTTCAGCGACAATATCACGGAAAAGGACAAGCTGTTCATCGACCGCATGTCCATGCCCGAAGTCACTTTTCAAATGATTACCGAGGTAAACAGCCACAAATATACCTGCTCCCTGGAACCTCATGATATCGTTTTGATCACGCTGGAGCTTATTTGAGAGAGGAACTTATCTGGAAGAGGCGTTTCCCGAGCCGCTTCAAAACCCGGATCATCTCATCGATTTCATCTTTTGTATTATAAAATGCGATGGAGGGCCGGACGGTGCTTTCCAGCCCGAATCTCCTCAGGGCCGGCTGGGCGCAGTGGTGGCCTGTCCGCACCGCGATCCCGTTTTCATTCAGCGCTTTTCCGACCTCGGCGTTGGAGAATCCGTTTAGCACAAAGGATAAAATGGAAGCCTTCTGCTCTGCGGTCCCTATCAGGGACAATCCTGGAACGGTCAGCATCCGGTCCATGGCGTATTCCATCAGCCCGTGTTCATAGGCGAAAATCCGCTCCGGTCCGATCTTTACGACGTATTCCAGCGCCGCACCTAAGCCGGCGGCGTCTGCGATGTTTGCCGTTCCCGCCTCAAATCGCGCCGGGGGTTCCTGATACCCGGTCTTTTCAAAGGTCACGTCGGAGATCATATTTCCTCCCCCCTGCCAGGGCGGAAGATCCTTTAAAATTTCCCCTTTGACGTAAAGCGCTCCGATTCCCGTAGGCCCGAAGATCTTATGCCCGGAAAAGGCGTAAAAGTCACAGTCCAATTCTTTGACATCCACGGGCATGTGGGATACGGCCTGGGCCCCGTCGATCAGAACCTTTGCGCCAGCCATATGTGCCATGGCGGTCATCTCCCGGACAGGCACGACGGTTCCCAGGGCGTTGGAGATGTGGGCCAGAGCAACCATCTTCGTCTTTCCGTTCAAAAGCCTTCCGTATTCCTTCAGATTTATTTGTCCTGTATCGTCTATAGGTATTATACGAATCATAGCCCCTGTCTCCTTGCACAGAAGCTGCCACGGAACGATATTGGCGTGATGCTCCAGGTGGGAGATCAAAATCTCGTCCCCCTCACGGATATTTTGTTTTCCGAAGGTTTGGGCGGCGAGATTCACCGCCTCCGTGGTTCCCCTTACGAAGATGATTTCCCTCGGGGATGATGCGTGAAGAAAGCGGCAGACCGATTTCCGCCCCTCTTCAAAGGCATCGGTGGCCTTTTCCGCCAAAGCGTGAGCACCCCGGTGGACGTTTGAATTTTCATGGCGGTAGAAATGATCCAGACGCTCGATGACGCAGGCCGGTTTCTGGGTTGTGGCGGCGTTGTCGAGCCAGATCAGCGGCATGCCGTTGACCCTTTCCGAGAGGATCGGGAAATCCCTGCGGATCTGATCGACCGGAAAGGCGCCTGGGTTGCTGGTTGAAAAGGCGTGGAATCCGTCGCCACGCCCTGCCTCTGTTCCTTGATACATCGCCCAATTGTTATGAACGATCTTCCACTTGGATTGTATTTCTTCCATATTACTTGTAGTCATAGTAGTGCCCGATTTCCACATCTTCCAGAACTCCGACGGCGTCCTTCGACAAGATGCAGGCGGAGCTGTAGAGCAGAAGGATATAAGAGCCGACCCCCTGGTTGTCGATGCCCATAAACCGCACCGACAGCCCTTCCGACTGTTCGCCGGGAAGGCCGTCCTGATAAAGCCCGATGACGCCCTGCTTTTCCTCTCCGGTCCGCACCAGAAGGATGTTGGTCTTACCGGTCTCTCCCTTTGGATCCAACTGTCCGTCAACCAGCAGCTTATTTGTGGGAATGAGCGGAATCCCCCTCCAGGCGATGAAGGATGAGCCGAATAAATTTACCGTTGCGGGGGGTACTCCCCGCCTTGTGCATTCCCGGCCAAAGGCGGCGATGGCTTTGGGATGGGCGAGGAAAAAGGAGGGCTCCTTCCAGACCTTTGCGATCAGCTCATCCAGATCGTCGGGGGTGGGATGACCGTTTCGGGCCCTGATCCTCTGACAATCCGCCGCATTCTTTAAAAGCCCGTAGTCGCCGCTGTTGATGAGCTCATGCTCCTGGCGTTCCCGCAGGCATTCCACGGAAAGCCGCAGCTGCTCCTCGCTCTGATTGTAGGGTTTGCTGTAGATATCCGAAACCTGGGTGCTTATTTTAACGATGGTGGAAATGGGATTCAGAACGTATTCCCTCGGATTCGTTTCATAATCGACGAAGCCCTCCGGAATGAACTGATATCCGACTTCCTTGTTGAGGATGTCCAGAGGGGAGCCTTCCTCCTTTACCTTGTTCAGACGAAAAATACCGTTCTCCAGAGGCTTCCATTCCAGCAGCTTTGACAGCCACCGCGGCGTAATGGACTCGAATTGGGGGACGGTTTTTGTAAATTCGGCCAGCTGATAGGCCGCCTGTGAAGTTAAAAAATCGGTCTTTTCGGTATTTCTCAAGGAACCGTTTTGTTCCACCTTATTTTGTTCCGGCATGGCACTGCCTCCTTTTCCATACTTTTTCCTTGCATGAGTTCGCCGACAATTTGCCAGACAAATCGAGCGAT
>DLFX01000126.1:20323-20674 GCA_002482405.1 Firmicutes bacterium UBA7709
GTTTTCTAATCATTTCCTAAAAAATTTCTAATTTATTCCGGCTGGACGGCACAGCGGAAAAAATTTTAATCCGGCAACTTCTTTCCGCATTTCGCGCAATATGTAAAGTCGCCTTCCACTTCCGCGCCGCAGTAAGGACAAAACGAGACGGGCCTTTCATCTTTCGCCGCATCCTCTGAGTTTCCGCTTCGGTGGTCCCTCGCCGCCGCGCCCGGATTCCCGCTCTTCCTTTCCGCAAAATATTCGTCCAGCGGGTCTGATTCCTCCGCGCTGTCCGTGATATCAAAAGATGAGAAACGGTTTTTTCCCGTAGCGTTTTTATAATTATACACTGCCTGGACAATGCCCATG
>DLFX01000126.1:20687-22254 GCA_002482405.1 Firmicutes bacterium UBA7709
GGTCCTGCGCCCATGTTCACGGCGACCAAAGTCCATATGACGCCGAACACCGCCGCCGCGGCGGAGCCGAAAGCGCCCATCATCGACGGCCCTCTTCCCGGTTTTACGCTTTTCATCGATACCTCCAAAAATTTTTTTATTTATATCATATCACACTTTTTCTAAGGGGCACATAGTATATAGTGTATGTTTGCTAATCTCCTTTAGCTTCATTAAATCTTTTCAAAATTAAATATATAAACACCTCGAGTTTACGCGCCTGCAGTAAAATGCAGGCGCTTTTGTTTACGCATCTCACCTTCCATGAAATCCTCGACTTTCATGTCCTTTTTCCAGTACTTCTGCACCCAATTCTTTGAACGTCATAAAATGATAGCAGATATTCCTGAAAGGAGGATCATTCACTTTGAATAATATAGAATCTCAGATGAGAAATCTCAGAAATGAGGGAGAACCCTATGTGGGCATGACGCTTAAAGGATTCGGGGACAGTGGTTGCCAGAAATGTCCTCAACCTGAATATACCAGGCCGGAATGCATGGAATCCGCCTGTAGTGCCGTGGATTCCTGCCAACTCGCCATGGCTTATGTCCCCTGGCAGCGTTTTTGTAAAACCTACGAGCTTGCCGAAGGCCACCGGAGGGGCACCATTTTTCCGGAGCTGGATTTTCCATGGGTCGGGGGAGGTGCGTGTTAGGATGGATGCTCAACACGATTTGTTAAGAAAAATACAAGCGCTCGAATTTGCGATCTATGATATCAGCCTGTATCTCGATACCCATCCCACGGATCAGAACGCTTTATGCTTCTACCACCAGCACAGGGAGATGCTGGATGCGGCCGTTGACGAGTATACGAAATGTTACGGTCCCCTCACTATCGGCACAGTAGAATCAAAAAATAAATGGACCTGGATTGAAAAGCCATGGCCATGGGAATTGGGGGCATAGACATGTGGAGTTATGAAAAGAAATTACAGTATCCTGTTAAAATAAAAAATTCAAATCCCGCAGCCGCCAAAGTTATCATTACGCAATACGGAGGACCGGACGGAGAACTTGCCGCTTCGATGAGATACCTGTCCCAACGATACACGATGCCTTTTAAGCAGGCAATCGGTGTATTGAACGATATCGGAACCGAGGAGATCGCGCACTTTGAAATGATCGGCGCAATGGTACATCAGTTGACAAGAAATATGACAATGGAGCAAATAAAGGAAGCCGGATGGGATACCTATTTTGTTGATCACACCGCCGGGATTTGGCCACAGGCGGCTTCCGGGGTGCCCTTCACATCAGCTTACTTTGCCTCAAAAGGCGACGCTATTACCGACCTTGTGGAAGATATGGCAGCGGAGCAGAAAGCAAGAACAACTTACGACAACATCCTTCGCCTCGTAGACGATCCCGATATAATAGAACCGATCAAATTTCTTAGAGAGCGCGAGATCGTCCACTTCCAGAGATTTGGCGAAGCGCTCCGGGTGGTTCAGGACAATTTAAATCCGAAAAACTTTTACGCGTTCAATCCGGAATTTGACTGCAGGAAATAAAATCAGCGTGAA
>DLFX01000398.1:0-3323 GCA_002482405.1 Firmicutes bacterium UBA7709
AGGTCTCTGCTGGCCCGGTTGTGCGCTCTGAACAGGTCTCTGATGCTGCTGGGATTGCTGTGCACCCTGTGCCGGCCTCTCCGTCCTCTGAGGCTGGGTTTGCTGCACGCCCTGATCAGGCCTTTGCTGTGCCGGCTGCGCGCTCTGAACAGGCTTTTGCGCCTGAGGCGGCTGTACCGGCGGCGCGGTCTGCTGGACAGGCTTTTGTGCCTGGGGCGGCTGTGCGCCCTGGGCAGGCCTTTGCTCCTGGGTCATATTCTGAACAGGCCTCTGCGGTTCGGGTCTCCCCGCTGCCGCGGTCTGGTTTGCTCTGTTGGGATTCGGATACCCCGGCCTCTGCTGCTGAGGTTGCGGCTTCGCGGCGGGTTTCGCCATTCTCGATTCCGGACTCATGCTGGGATGAGCTGCGGCCTTAACAACCACCTTAACTTCTTGCTTATCCTGATCCACGTTGGTTTTCTTAGGCGCAACCTTGACGATTTTTGTCTCCGCTCCGCTCTTTCCGCGTAAAACCGTATTGCGGACCGCGATGACGTCCATGTCGGATAAGACGCTGTTATACGCCTTTGCTTCAATTCCCATGGAATTTATTTTAGTTAACAAATCTTTGTTTGTCATATGCAGTTCTTCTGCGAGTTCCTGTACTTTTATACTGGACATTAGAACACCTCCATTCCGTTATTCTCCGTCGATTTCTTTCAATATCGCATCTGCAAAATTCACATCAGTGACGCCGAATACTCCTCTTTCCTGGCTCCCTGTAACTTTTGACAGTTCCTCCGATTTTCCATAAATACGCACCGGTATTTTATTTTCTTCCGATAACTTTGCAAGCTTTTTTACCGTGTTTTCCGAGAGGTCCCCGGAAAGAATCAGCAGCTTCAGCTTCTTTTGCTTGATTGCGTGCAGGCAGGTATGATAGCCGGAAACCAGGTTCCTTGATTTAGCTGCAAAGCCTAAATAGCTATCAACCTTTTTTCTCATGTTCAGCCAGCTCCTTGAATAAATTATCCAGCTCTTGTTCTCCTATTTCTATCTCCAAGCCTCTGCCAATGGCTTTTTTCTTTCTTGCCTTTGTGAAGCACTCGGTATTCGGACAAAGGTAGATGCCTCTGCCGTTTGCCTTTCCGGTGGGATCGATCTTCGGACCGTCGTCTGAAGCGACGATGCGGATCAACTCCCGCTTCGGTTTCGATTCCATGCAGCCTACGCACCTTCGCATAGGGACTTTTTTTGTTTTCATAGAATCACCCCTTAGATTTCATTCTCCTGGACGAGCTCTTCCAGGAAAGCTTCGTCCTCCGCCGGTTCATCGGCCGCTTCTTCAAAGTCGCCGTATTCCTCAAAATCACCACCGTCGGNNTGGGAATGACTCTTGATATCGATCTTCCAGCCGCAGAGCTTCGCAGCCAGCCTCACGTTCTGACCTTCCTTTCCGATGGCCAGGGAAAGCTGGTAGTCCGGCACGATGACCGTGGCGGATTTGCCCTCGTCGTTGATGATGACCTTTTCGACTTTTGCGGGGCTTAAAGCGCTGCTGATCAGTTTCTCCGGGTTGTCGCTCCAATTGATAATGTCGATCTTTTCCCCGAACAGCTCGTCTACGATGGCTTGAACCCTTGTGCCCCTTGAGCCGACGCATGCGCCGACGGGATCTACGTTTTCATCGGCGGTGTAAACGGCCATTTTCGTTCTGGATCCCGCTTCTCTTGAAATGCTCTTTATTTCCACGATGCCATCCTGAATTTCAGGGACTTCAAGTTCGAACAACCTTTTTACCAATCCCGGATGGGACCTGGAAAGGTAGACCTGGGGACCTTTTGTGGTCTTTTTCACATCCATGATATACACTTTGATCCTGCTGTTCACCAGGTATTTTTCACCGGGAACCTGCTCCGTTACCGCTAAAATACCTTCGGTTTTTCCCATATTGAAAAAAACGGTATCATTGCTGATCCGTTGAATGATCCCTGTTACGATCTCCGACTGACGGTTGGAATAGTCGTCGTAGATCAGTCCGCGCTCCGCCTCCCGGATCCGCTGAACCACGACCTGTTTCGCTGTCTGGGCCGCAATTCTGCCGAAGTCTCTGGGCGTAACCTGTTTTTCGATCACATCGCCGACCTCATATTTGGGATCGATCTCCCGGGCATCCTCAATGGAGACTTCAAGCTGCTCATCTTCAACTTCTTCCACGATGTCCTTTCTCATAAAGACGTCGATATCTCCGGTTTCCCTGTCAATGTTCACGCGAACGTTCTGGGAAGTGCCGTAATTCTTCTTGTAGGCTGATACAAGCGCCGATTCAATGGCCTCGATCAAAAGGTCTTTGGATATCTCCTTTTCCTTTTCCAACTCCTCAACTGCCTTTATAAATTCTCTGTTCATTATGCTTCAATAATCCTCCCTTAATATCTCGGCCGGCTCTGGCGCCGCCTGCGGAATTTAGGAAACACTGATTTAATGGAAGGTGCGCAGATGATCGAGGAAATTTTCCGATTGGCAAGGAAAAAAACGCAGCAATAGCGGGCTATTGCGAGGCTTTTTGACACCGCCAAGCGAAAAATTTACCGATTAGATGTGCGCATGGAATTAATCAGCGTTTCCTTTGCTAGAAAATAACAGCAAGCTTGGTCTTTGCCACTTTTTCCATCGGTATTTCAATTTTGTTTTCTTTTTCATCTATGATAACAAGATTTCCGTCCTGCAAGCCGAAAAGCTTTCCGAAGAAGGTCTTTTTTCCGTCTATGCCCTGATACAGCGTGACGTCTACAAACTGCCCCGCGTATCTGGTGTAATCGCTTTCCTTCAGCAGCGTCCGGTCCATCCCCGGCGAGGAAACCTCCAGATAATAATTCTGCTCGATAGGATCGAGCTCATCCAATCTGCCGCTGAGGAACCTGCTCACCTTTTCGCAGTCATCGGTGCCGATTCCCCCCTCGGCGCCTGACCCTCTGTCGATATAGACCCGCAGAAACCAGTCTTTCCCTTCTTTTAAAAATTCAACGTTATACAGTTCATATCCGTTTTCCGAAAGGAATCCTGCCAGTTCGGCCGCGACGAGCTCTTTCACACTGATCTTCGCCATAGTTTCTCCCCTATTACAAAAGTGAAAGAGTGGGTTTGCCCACTCTTTTGCGTTCACAAGTCAAGTTTTCTACTACCTGTATAGGATACCATAAAAGCCTTTATTTTGCAAGTCTTTTTTAAAACAGGCTGATCTGATCCGACTCCGGTATTTCCGAGAGCACTCCGTGGTTGAGGAGGGCTTCAACTGCCGTCTTGTTCACCTTGGCCCGGTTTCTCATATCGTCGATGGAAAG
>DLFX01000398.1:3380-7917 GCA_002482405.1 Firmicutes bacterium UBA7709
GCCGTCCACGGACAGGAACCTCGTGGCATGTGATTTTCCGATTTCGGCCGGCGCAAATTCATATCCCCGGGCATACATTTCATAGGCGACTTCCAGCACGGTGACCTCGTCCTCTTCCTTTTTGGTAGCGTTCTTTCCCTTTGCCTCGATCATCTCGATCTTGCTCCGGACCGCATTGGCGCCTCTCAATATGGTATCGGAATCAAATTCGCTCACCTTCGTGGTGAAAAATACCGCGTAAAACTCAGCCGGATAATAGACCTTGTAATATGCGATCCGGTAGGACATCATGACATAGGCCACCGCATGGGCTTTCGGAAACATGTACTTGATGCGCCTGCAGGATTCGATGTACCATTCCGGAACGTCGTTTTCCGCCATCAGTTCCGCTTCCTCGGCCGTGATCCCCTTTCCTTTTCTGACATTTTCCATGATCTTAAAGGCATTTTTGTTGGGAACGCCTTTGTGAATGAGATAGTTCATGATGTCGTCCCGGGTTGAAATGGCGTCCTTCATGGTAGCGGAGCCGTCGCGGATAAAATCCTGGGCGTTGTTGATCCACACGTCCGTACCGTGGGAAAAGCCTGAAATCCTGACCAGGTCGGCAAACATGGTGGGCTTCGTATCGTCCAGCATCTGACGGACGAATTTCGTTCCGAACTCCGGAATTCCATAGCTCCCGTGGGTGAATTTATATTCGGGGTCCTTGATGTCAAGCCCTTCGATGCCGTTGAAAATGCTGTCCACCTTGGGGTCCTTCAGGGGAACGGTCAGAGGGTCGATCCCTGTCATATCCTGAAGCTGGCGGATCATGGAGGGCACGTCGTGGCCCAGGATGTCCAGCTTCAGAAGGTTTTCGTCGATGGAATGATAGTCAAAGTGTGTCGTGATAATGTCCGTATTCGTATCGTTGGCAGGATGCTGAACAGGGCAGAATTCATAGATTTCATGGCCTCTCGGCACGATGATGATCCCCCCCGGATGCTGTCCCGTAGTCCGCCTGACGCCGGTACAGCAGTCTGTCAGACGGTCCGCCTCCCATTTGTTGATGGGCTGCTGCCTCTCCTCAAAATNNTATTTCATGACAAAGCCGTAGGCCGTCTTTCCCGCCACGGTGCCGATGGTCCCCGCCCGGAACACATTTTCCCTTCCGAATATCTCCTCCACATATTTGTGAGCTACCGGCTGGTATTCCCCGGCGAAGTTCAGGTCGATATCGGGCTCCTTGTCTCCCTCAAAGCCGAGGAATACTTCAAACGGTATGTTAAAGCCGTCTTTTCTGTATGGCGTCCCGCATTTCGGGCACACCTTGTCGGGCATATCGATTCCGCAGTCATAGCTGCCGTCCAGAATAAATTCCGAGTTTTTGCAGTCCTTGTTGGGGCATATGTAATGGGGCGGAAGGGGATTCACTTCCGTGATGCCGCCCATGGTGGCCGCAAAAGAGGAGCCCACGGAACCTCTGGAGCCTACCAGNNAGATAACCGTCGGATAACGACTTCTGCACCAGCATCTCCGCCGAAACGTACATCACCGCGTAACCGTGGTTGATGATGGAATTCAGCTCTCTTTCCAGGCGGTTTTGCACCAGCTCGGGCAGCGGATTTCCATAGATTTCCCATGCGGTCTCCATGCAGCGGGTCCTGAGCCGCTCTTCCGCGCCGTCGATCTTGGGCGGGAATTTTCCGCTGGGGACCGGGACCACCTTTTCGATCATATCCGCGATCCGGTTTGACGCTTCCACCACCACCTCATAGGCCAGGTCCTCATCCAGATAATCGAACTCCCGGAGCATTTCCTCCGTGGTTCTCAGGTGGAGCCCCTTGTCGCCTTCCACGTCCTTATATCCCTGGCCGGCCATCAGGATTTTGCGGTAAAGCGCTTCCTCCGGCTCGGCATAGTGGGCGTCGCAGGTTGCCACCACCGGCTTGCCCTGTTTTTTTGCCAGGGCGATGATCCTGCGGTTTATCTCTTTCAGTCCTTCCACGTCGGCGACAGTGCCGTTGTCGATGAGGAACTGGTTGTTTGCGAGGGGCTGGATCTCCAGGTAATCGTAGTATTTCGCGATTCTCTCGATCTCTTCTGCGGGTTTCTCATGCAGAATGCTCCGGTATACTTCCCCCGCCTCGCAGGCCGAACCGATGATGAGGCCTTCCCTGTGCTCCGTCAGAACGGATTTGGGAATTCTGGGCTTCTTATAGAAGTATTCCAGATGGGACTTGGATACCAGCTTGTATAAATTCTTCAGGCCCTCCTGGGTCCTTGCCAGAAGGATGATATGATATGTATTTTTGGATTTATAATCGATTTTGCCTTCCGGATCTTCCGAATCGTCATAAAGGTATCCCTCCAGCCCATATATGATCTTGATATCCAGCTTTGCTTTCTTCACCGTCTTTTCCGCGTCGGGAAAAGCCTGTACCACTCCGTGGTCTGTGATGGCGATGGCCTTCTGCCCCCATTTTGCGGCAGTTTTGATCATGTCCGATATTTCGTTGAGGCCGTCCATGGCGCTCATCTTCGTATGGGCGTGAAGCTCGACCCGCTTCTTTTCGTTCAGGTCCTGGCGGCCCTGTTTTTCTTCCGTCTTTTCTATGTCCTTCCCCATCAAAACTAGAAGGTTTTCAAAGGTGTCAAATTCCGCATTTCCTCTGATCTTCACATAATCGCCGGAATTCAGATTTTGGTCGATCTCGTTCCACTTCTCCTCCGACGCGAAAACCTTGACGCAGATCGAGGTGACCTTGTCCGTAACCAGCAGGGTCACGAGCTTTTTGTTGTTCTTTATAGTCCGGGCTTCCTTGCGAAAGAGCATTCCTTCGATGGTAACCAGTCCGCTGTCCGTGGTCAGGCTGGAAATGGGAACAGATTCGTCCCTGATGGCCTTCCCCATGATCCGGTTGCCCACCATGGGCTCTTCCTTCTCCCTGCGCTTCCATCCGCCGTTGCCGCTAAATCCGCTTTTTCCGCCGTTGCCGCCGTAATTTCCATTGCCGGCATAGCTTCCGCCCCCGCTATTGACAGCTCCGGCTCCGCCGCTGCCGTTGGCTTCGGCGAGCTTCTGGGCCTTGGCCGCCTCTTCCAGCTCCTTCTTCGCCCGCTCCGCTTTTTCCCGGGCGGTTTCCTTATAACTATCCTCGTTGTTTGCAAAGACGACCTTGACCTCCATGCTGAAGTCCCGGTACAGATACTTTTCAAACTCGCCCGCCACCTTGTCGTTGAGCTCGCTTACCGCAACGGCTCCCAGGGCCATGATGGTCAGCCGCCCGTCTTCCAGAGTGAAATCCTTGGGGAAAATGGTCTTTGTGACCGCCGCATAGCTGCCGTTTATCTCATGGATCATATGCTCAATGTAGAGCTTGACGATCTCCTTTTCGGAAAGGACCACGTCCTCATAGATAAAATTAAGCTTCACTCCCTGCAAGCCTGCGACTTCATTTTTTATAATATTTTCGATCCGTTCCACATCGGAAAACGGGACCACAAAATTCAGCCTGATATCCATAGAAAGGACAGCCGTCTCCTTGGAAACAACTGCCTTTTCTATGGAAAAACAATAACTGTCCTTCGGGTGTTTTCCTATCTTGTTCCAACTGATCGTGCTTTCGATTAATGACTTCAATGATTGCCTCCAAAATTGCCGTACCTTTTAACCGATAGACGGTAATAGTTCTACTTTTCCGTTTTTGTTTCCTTATCCTCTTGAACCTTCTCGTCGGCTCTGAGCAGCTCCGACAGGGACGTCGCCATTCCGGCAAGACCCTGGATCTCCGATGGGATGATGATCTTGGTAGCCTTTCCGTTAGCCGCTGCCGTAAAGGCGTCCAGGCTCTTCAGCGCGATGACCGGCTGAGTCGGATCGGATTCCACCAGCATCCGTATCCCGTCCGCGGTGGCCTTCTGTACCAGAAGGATGGCCTGGGCATGGCCTTCCGCCTCTCTGACCTGGGCTTCCTTGTTGGCTTCCGCCGCCAGGATCTTGGCTTCCTTGTTGGCCTCGGCGTTCAATATCTGAGACTGCTTATTTCCCTCTGCGATGAGAATTGCGGAGGTCTTTTCCCCTTCTGCCCGAAGGATGGCCTCTCTCCGTTCCCGTTCCGCCCGCATCTGCTTTTCCATCGCCTGCTGAATATCTCTCGGCGGAGTGATATTCTTCACCTCGACGCGGTTGATCTTGATTCCCCAGTAATCCGTCGCCTCATCCAGCACAAGCCGTATTTTCGTGTTGATATGTTCTCTGCTGGTCAGGGATTCGTCCAACTCCAGGTCGCCGATGATATTTCTCAGCGTGGTAGCCGTCAAATTTTCGATCGCAGCCATGGGATTTTCCACGCCGTAGGCGTACAGCTTGGGATCCGTGATCTGAAAATAGATTACCGTATCGATTTCCATGGTTACATTGTCCTTGGTGATGACCGGCTGAGGCGGGAAATCGATGACATGCTCCTTTAAAGAGACTTTCTTCGAGATCTTGTCTATGAGAGGGATCTTGATGTGAAGTCCCACCTGCCAGGTGGCGTGATATGCCCCGAGCCTC
>DLFX01000348.1:0-2145 GCA_002482405.1 Firmicutes bacterium UBA7709
AAGTATAATAGTGACATAAGCTGTTGAGAGAAAAAATTGGAGGAATGGTACAATGTCTAAAAAATTCAGTATATTGATAGCACTCATACTTATGATAAGCGTATTTGCAGCGGGCTGCGGCAGCAGCAGCGGCGCTTCGGGAGACAATTCCACCGCCGGTTCGGATACATCGCTGACGGATATTCAGGATAAAGGAACTATCGTAGTCGGGATCGACGATCAATTTCCGCCCATGGGTTTTGTCGGAGAGGACGGAAAACTTACCGGCTTCGACGTGGAGCTGGCAAGGCTGGTTGCGGAAAAGCTCGGCGTGGAAGCGAAAATCCAGCCCATCAACTGGGATTCCAAAGAGCTGTTGCTGAAGAGCGGGAAGATCGATTTGATCTGGAACGGCTATACCATCACCAAGGACAGAATGAAGGAAGTTGAATTCACAAAGCCTTATCTGAACAATCAGCAGGTTCTGGTCGTAGCCCAGGATTCTCCTTATAAGACCAAGGCCGATCTGGAGGGTAAAATCGTAGGCGCTCAGGTTGAAAGCGCAGGGCTTGAAGCATTGAGGGCGGATCCTGAATTGTCGGGGACCGTGGCTGATATTCCCGAGTATGACGACTATCTCATGGCTCTGCTGGACCTTGGGACTTCCAGGCTTGACGCGGCGGCTGTCGACAAGGTCCTGATCGGCTATACCATGTCCCAGGAGCCCGGAAAATATAGAGTACTTGACGGGAGCCTCTCGGACGAGTATTATGGTATTGGTTGTGCGAAAGGTGCGGTAGCTCTCAGAGAAGCTATCGATAAGGCCCTCGACGAATTATATGAAGACGGCAGCATCGAAAAGCTGTCGGATGAATGGTTCGGCGAAAACATCGTGATTCGCGACGTTGACCGGTTGACGGCCGACGACTTTAAATAAGCGTGCTCCTTAGATTAAATAAAGGAATAGGGCTTCTGCTCCGGCAGGGGCTTTATTCTTTACAACAAAGAAATTGAAAAGTTTACTTTAAGCAAAAAATTTGAAAGGTGGCTATATCCTTGGATAATCTCATCAATATCAGCCTGTTTATTCTGCAGGGCGCTGTGATCTCAATCAAGGTCTATCTTGTGACCATCGTGTTTGCCATACCGCTCGGAATGATCTGCGCCATAGGAAAGCTGTCAAAGATTCCGCCGCTCCGGTGGCTTCTTGAGGTCTACACCTGGCTGCTCCGCGGGACGCCGCTGCTGCTGCAGCTGTTTTTTGTGTATTTCGGGCTTCCTCTCATCGGCATAGAGCTCAGCCCTGAAATGTCGGCCTATGTTACCTTTGTGTTCAACTATGGGGCTTACTTTACCGAAATATTCCGTGCGGGGATACAGTCCATCGACAAGGGGCAGTATGAAGCGGCAAAAGCGCTGGGCATGAACTATAAGATGACCATGAGGCGGATCATCATTCCCCAGGCGTTGAAAGTGATCATTCCTCCCCTTGGAAACGAAGGAGTTACCTTGATCAAAGATACCGCCCTCGTTTCGGCCATCACTCTTGCCGACATCCTGCGGAACACGAAAACCGTGGTGGCAAGGACCCTCAACGTGCAGGGGTATATCATCGCCGCCGTCCTGTACCTTATCATGACATTTGTAATCATCAATATCTTTAAATATATCGAAAAGCGCTTTGCGTATTATAATTAGGAGGCACGGAATGGACGAGATCATTAAAGTTGAAAACCTGCATAAGAGCTTTCATTCGCTCCACGTGCTGAAGGGGATCGACCTGGAAGTGAAAAAAGGGGAGATCGTTTCCGTCATCGGGCCTTCCGGTTCGGGAAAGAGCACGCTGCTCCGGTGCCTGAACCATCTTGAGGTTGCCGACAAGGGGAGCATCAGCTTTGAAGGGCAGTATATCGCAAAGGCGGACCCTGCCGGAAAAGCGGTTTATAAGAGCAACAAGGAAGTCCTGGCCATCTGCAGCAGTCTTGGGATGGTATTTCAGAATTTCAACCTGTTTCCCCATAAGTCCGTCATACAGAATATTATCGAGGCGCCGGTCATGGTGAAAGGGGTCTCCAAGGAAGCGGCAACGGCGAAGGCCGTGGAACTGCTGGATAAGGTCGGGCTTCTCGAGAAAAAGGACGCATATCCGAACCAGCTTTCCGGCGG
>DLFX01000348.1:2204-5575 GCA_002482405.1 Firmicutes bacterium UBA7709
CTCTTTGACGAGCCGACCTCGGCTCTCGACCCCGAACTCATCGGAGAGGTGCTACAGGTAATCAAGAAGCTTGCGGAGGAGCGGATGACCATGGTCATCGTGACTCATGAAATGAACTTTGCCCGGGAGATATCCGACAGGATCATCTTTATGGACGACGGACAGATCGTGGCAAGCGGCGCTCCCGACGATATCTTCATCAATCCGGAGCACCCGCGGATACAAACCTTCCTGAATAAAGTTCTGTAGCGAAATTCACGNNACAGCATGCCGGCTGCGTTTGCAGCCGTTTTTTTTTTGTCTCTTCACATATCTTATTTTCTGTTCTTTATATCCTGCCTGCAGAGCGGACGCCGAAAGAACTATGAATCATTAATGTAGCTATCCGAAACAAATTTGTATCGCGCACCGTGAAGATTTGCCATATTTTTAACGAGGACAGTATTTTGAAAGATTGAATTTTCAATAGATAAAAAAATAACGAAGTTTTTCAAGGCTTGGCATACAAATTGCTCTTAATATATGCTAACGGAATTTGATCACCTATTTTAATTTAATTCAATTCAATTATTAAGGAGATAGATATGGGCAATGATGTCGTACTGGAATTGAAAGACATATCCAAAAGCTTTCCCGGCGTTCAGGCTCTTGACGGAGTGAGCCTTACCGTAAGGAAAGGCGAGGCGCATGTTGTAATCGGAGAAAACGGCGCCGGCAAATCGACTCTTATGAAAATTATCTCCGGAGTTTATCCAAATGAAAAAGGGAGCATGTATCTTGAGGGCGAGCCCGTCAATATCAAGAGCGTTCATGAGGCACAGGAGCTTGGAATCAGCATCATCCATCAGGAACTGAACCTGTTGCCTTACCGGACGGTGGCACAGAATATCTTTCTGGGAAAAGAGCCGATCAAAAACAAGATGCTTCATACAATTGATGAAAATCAAATCAATAGAAAGAGCAGGGAGATCCTCAATTCATTGGGAATCGAACTGGATCCGGAAACCCTGGTAAAAAATCTCGGCATTGCACAGCAGCAGATGCTTGAAGTAGCCAAAGCCCTCGTGTTCAAATCAAAGGTCCTTATCATGGACGAACCTACCGCGACTTTGACCAAGCGCGAGATTGACAAGCTTTTCGAAATTATTTTCAATCTGAAAAAGGACGGCGTTGCGATTATATACATATCCCATCGCCTGGAAGAACTGAAACAGATCGCCGACACCATATCGGTAATGCGCGACGGAAAGCTGGTGGGAACTTATAAGCAGGAGGATATTTCCATCGACGAGATGATAAAGCTCATGGTCGGCAGAGAGATACAGAATCAGTATAAAAGGGATTACAACGAGCCTGGGGAAGTGGTTCTCAGAGCGGAAAATATCTCGTCATACAGGTTTTCCGATGTCAGCTTCCATGTAAGGAGAGGCGAAATCGTCGGACTGTCCGGCCTTGTGGGAGCGGGACGCACCGAGGTGTGCAAAGCCATCTTCGGATACGACCTCCTTGAGGCGGGTTCGGTATACATCAATGGGAAAACCTACAAAAAAATAACGCCCAAACTTGCAAAAAATGCGGGAATCGGACTGATCCCCGAAAACAGAAAAGAAGAGGGCCTTATTCTTACCATGCCTGTCATGAACAATATCGTTCAGGCTAACCTGAGAAAGATATTCAGATGGTTCATAAAAAAATCTATCGAAAAAAATATAGCCGAAAAATACAAGAAGGAACTTCGCATCGCGACGCCCAGCGTTGAGAAGATGGTGATGTACCTAAGCGGAGGGAATCAGCAGAAGGTTGTTCTGGCAAAATGGCTGTGCACGGAAGGGGACATCTTCATATTCGATNNGCGGAATCGATGTCGGCGCAAAGGCGGAAATCTATGAAATCCTGAATAATCTGGCCGGGCAGGGGAAGGCGATTCTGATCGTATCATCCGATATGCCGGAAATCCTGGGATTATGCGACAGGATTTACACCCTGAAGGACGGCAGAATAACCGCCGAATTTTCAAAACAAGAGGCTACACAGGAAAAAATGCTGAGCTGCAGCATATAGGAGGGAGACAATGAAAACATTAACCGACACCATATACGGCAAGATAAAACAAGCCTCCGGACTGCTCTTTGGAACCATCTTCATATTTATTGCGCTGAGCATTCTAGCAGAGGGTTTTCTTTCAACGTATAACTGCCTGAATATACTTAAGGATTTTTCCATTCTTCTTATCATATCGCTGGGAATGACTCTGACGATTCTCTTGGGGAAGCTCGACATGTCGGTGGGCTCCGTGATGTCGCTGTCCGGGATCGTGACCACACTGCTGATCGCGAATCACGCGGGGCTGGTATTGTCAATCGCCGGAGGTCTGGCTTCCGGTCTTATCATCGGTCTGATCAACGGTTACTTTGTCGGTGTTCAGAAGTTTGACTACTTTATCGTCACTTTCGCGTCATTGAGTATTGCCAAGGGGCTGGCGCAGGTCATATGCAACGGAAATATCATATCCTGCGAGAGCAGCGCGTTCGGATATCTCGGAAGCGGAAAGCTTCTCGGAGTTTATCTGATCATTTGGATCGCGATTATCATCTTCTTTATCTCTTACTTTGTTACGAAAAAGACAAGCTTTGGATACAAGCTTTATTCTGTCGGAGGTTCAGAGGCAGTATCTTCCCTTTCCGCCATAAAATCGAAGAGAATTTATGTGACGGCCTTTGCGGTGTGCGGGCTGATGGCGGCTGTCAGCGGCATTCTTCTCGCGGCGCGGGCCTATTCCGGAAATGCGACCGCCGGTGCGGGCTATGAATTCAACGCCATCGCCGCGGTG
Source organism: Firmicutes bacterium UBA7709 (assembly GCA_002482405.1). The sequence continues at coordinate 5,035 of DLFX01000348.1, forward strand.
CTTGTGGGAGGAACCCCCTTTGACGGGGGAAAAGGCGGAGTGAAGGGCACGTTTTTAGGGGCGCTGTTTATTACAATCCTGAAAAACGGACTGAATCTGCTGGGTTTCAGCTCGCCGCTGCAATATACGCTGATCGGATTGATCATCCTCATCGCTATCGTTGCGGATGTATTTATCGACGAACGCAAGAAAATCAATGATTTGAGGAGGGTTGAACTATGACATTCAATGTGCGCGATATCGCATTCCGGTATTCCAGGGCAATACTGCTCATCATCATAATCATTGGATTCGGAATATTCAACGGCAATATGCTCACCACGAACAACATCGGGAATGTGATCAATCAACAGGCGCCGTTCATCATTCTTTACAGCTTTGGCATGACGCTGGCCATCATCACAAAGGGCATCGACTGCTCCATCGGATCCATCGTCGCTCTGTCGTCCTGCGTGGCCGCGTATTTCATCAAAAGCGGTCACATTGCGGGAGGGATCGCGGTCGGAATGCTCATCGGCCTGGCCTGCGGCTGCATAAACGG
>DLFX01000348.1:5600-5789 GCA_002482405.1 Firmicutes bacterium UBA7709
TCATTGCCACCTACGGTATGGACTGGGTGATCAGAGGGATGGCATATATCATCATGGGCGGCGCAATGATATACGACTTCAGCGATGATTTCAGGGTTATCGCCACCGGTTCGGCTCTTCATATGTCCAGCCTGCTGATCATAGCGGTCATCATATCGGCCGTTCTCATCGCCGTCCTGCGATTTACCG
>DLFX01000301.1 GCA_002482405.1 Firmicutes bacterium UBA7709
GCGGTCACCAGCATGGATATCCGTCCCGTATCGGTGCAGGTTCCAAAGCTCAGGACCGGAGGAATGTTCAACGCCCTGCAGACGCTCTGCAGGCCTTCTCCCGCAAGCCCGGCGGCATCCAGATTGCACAGGCCCGCCACCTCCAGACCATGATTTCCGCAGCCTCCGGCGACTACCAGAATATCTCCTTTAATCAATTCCTTTGTGATCTCCACTGTATTCCAGTCCTGAGGCCCGTTTCTCAGGGTGGAACAGTTGGCCAGCGCTACGATCCCCTTGATCCGCCCCTTTGCAATGACGTCTACGAGATTGTCCAGATCGTTGCCGATGGCGTTCAAGACCGCCTCTGTTGAAAATCCCGCCACCGCTTTTGTCTTATGCTTGGGAACAAGGGGTTTGATCTTTCCGTGGCGTTTTTTGAAATTCTCGATTGCGGCCTGAATGCACGTCTCCGCCATCTCATCCGCCTTCTGCGGATAGTAAGGCATCTGATGCTGCGTTCCGGGAACGCCTATGATGGTGCTGACGCTGATCAGAGCGACCTGATATTTTTCCGCGTATTGATCGATTGCCGGGGGCGAGCAGTTTTCTTCCATTACGAGAGCGTCCACCGTCCCTGTGGCCAAAAACGGCTCGATGGAAAGCCAGTTTCCCATCAACCCGACAAATACGTCGTCCACCTCAAACCGCTGAAGAAGCTCCTGCCCCGTTTCAATAGAGCCCACGATCCGAAGCCCCTTGGCTCCGGCCTTTTTCGCCATCTCCTGATATTCGGGCTTTCGGGCCTTCAAAAGCGTAGCGACTCCGATCCACGGCTGATGTCCGTTAAAAGCGATATTCACATAGTCGGGATCCATGATGCCTAAGTCCACATCCACCTCGTGAGGGGCAGGGGTTCCGAACAGAATATCCTGAGTCATTTCCAGGCCGATTTGAGCGGTATAGATCGTGGAAAGTCCCAGGCGAAGCGCTTTCTTTGCAAGAGAGACATAATCCCCATCCACATTGGTAAGGCAGCTCGCGATGGAATTTTCCACCTCGTGCTGAATGCCGGCGGGATAAATGTTCAGGTCCTTCCAAATCGGGATTCTCTTCTTCGGGGCGAAGAGTTCCACCATCCTGCTGCTCTCATCGGCGGCGACCTTCAATTCGCGGTCAAAAAATTCCGCCAGCGCTACAGCCTGACGGTTTATATCGCGGTCTCCGGCAATTCCGACGGTCTCGCACAGCGTGTTCAGCTTTTCCCGGTCCGTAATCTGAAACGGAGTCTTCCCCTCCCCGGTAGATTTCAGAGTCCGAAACGCCTCGTAAGCATGATGCCCGTAGGTGGCGGCTCCCATAATATTGCGGATCAGCATATTTCTCATAGCCATGGCGTCCGGGCCGATGCCGCAAACGCCTTTTTCCGCTCCGCTTTTTTCACTGATCCGGCAGGGCCCGTTGGTGCAGAGCCAGCAGCTCATGCCCGCAAGGCAGAAATTGCATCTGATCTTTTCCTGAGGGTCCCACCTTGAAAATACGCTGGAAAGGCCGTCGTCCCGAATCCTGACAAGCATTTCCTCCACCGAATCGTGATAGCTTATCCGCTCCTTCATGTTGTTAGATAATTTGTCCGTCATAACATCCTCCTAGAAATCTTTTTATTTTCTAGTAGTATGTTCATTTTTCACCTATCTATTAGCTCCGGCTTGGGGTTATCAGATCAAATCCGCTTTGTCGATTCTTCCGGCATAATCCTCGATCAAAAGGTCGACGACGCCTCCGTAGCTCTTCGTGCCGGTCTGGGCGTTTGCCTTCAGATACAGGTCGTTGACGGATTTTGTCACAGCCATGAAGGAAGAAGCGCCCTGCGCACTCTGTTCCTGCACTGTTCCCAACTGTATTCTGGCGGGTTCGGGGATCGACTGATATATCTTGTTGAACTCCTCCGGCGACGCCTCGGATTTCAGGGCGCCCAGGGCAAACTTCAAGGCGCTGAAAATGCCGCTGTACTGAAACACCGGAGACGGCGAGTTTCTGCAGGCGAGATAAGCGATGAACCCCGCGTCGTCCTCCCTCATATACCCCTTTAGATGCGCCAGCTCATGGCATAGCGTATAGGGAATCAGAAAGGTCGGCATATTCTCATTGTAATTTGCCTCCAGGGTAAAGGGGGAAAAAATCCCCTCGATCCCGAAGCGCGACAGCAAATTCGAGAAATAGGCCGGCTTTGGCTCAGGATAGTAGCCGGAAAGAGACGGTTCTTTCCTTCCCAGCTCCTGCATGGAATTCACCGCTTCCGCCTCTATGTAATCGGTGTCATTTACTGATAATCGGCCATAATCCCATTCCGGCTCCTCTGTCAGCGCGGTCATATCCTCCGCCAGAAGAGTGCACAGCGCTTCCAGCCTCTCTTCCGTCAGGTCCGTCTCCGGAAGCTTCAGCACCGCCCCGATGCGGTCCCTTTGATAATTGACGGCGCAGGTCAACGAATACACCAGCATCAGCGCGGCGATGACGCAGCTTAAGAAGCGCAGGCAGAAAGAACCGTACGCTTTTCCCGAGGAATTTCGGATGAACGCCACGGCGGCGATTCCGGACAGAATCAGAGCGGCGGCCATCACTATAAAGAGGAGGATACCCGCCTCGAAGAAGGAGTGATCCCACAAGGAAGAAAGCCTGCCGATCAGATTCGGGAAAACCGGATAAACGTTCACTGCGTACCACTGGGCAAAACCGCCCGCTGTTCTGGACAGCAGGATCAGACAAAACGAAGCCAGGAGACATGCGCTGACAAAGATCGTTGATTTTCTATGTGATAATACCGATAGGAATCTTGTATGCAAGGAAAACGCCCTCCATTTCTATAGGACAGAAATCTTCTGCTTCTATCATATAAAATTTCAGGCGCTGTTTCATCCGCTAATTATTGGAATTTATGTTTATGGCTATTCGTTGACCTTTGCTCTACCTGTCTTTATCGCATTTTTTATCAGGTTGTTTTTCCTGCTTCTGCGGCGTATCCGTCAATTCCTTTCCGTATTCGGCTGAGAGTGAAGGCAGGGCCCTCCCAGTGTCGGAGCCGTGTTTTTTGCGCCTTATGACGCTTTTTTGTATCCAATAGCAGCATGTAAAAAAGACCGTCATACAAATTCCGGCCAGCAGGCCCGACGTCTGTCCCGGAATAAAAGGCATGCTCGCGATGATCAGGATCATGCAGATCAGCGCGACCCATGCGGAATAGGGATACCATGGCATCTGACAGTTCCCGTGGGGAGGGCATCCGTTTCTTTTTCGGAAGCGGATGTGAGTTGCAAGTATGGACGCATAGGTAAACAGCAGAGCAAATCCGCCGGAGCTGATCAGAAACAGGTACACCCTCGGAAAGAGAAGCCCTGCCCCGAGTCCCAGGAGCATCGACAGGCCGGAAAAGATGATACCGCGATACGGGACGTCCCGCTTATCGATGAGCCAGGAAGGAGCCTGTTTCTCATCGGCGAGAGACCGCATCATCCTGCCAAGGCCGAACATGGACGCCAGCATCGTGGATATGATGGCCGTCACCAAAACGACGTTGACCGCCGTTCCGGCCCATCCGATCCCCCATCTGTCCAGGGCGGCCACAAAAGGGCTGACGTCCTCACTGAGGTTCTCGGTGGGGATCAGAGGCAGCATGATGGCAACGGATAGTATATAAAAGACGATCAGGCTGACGATGGTGTAGTTGATCGCTCTGGGAACCGTTTTATGCGGATCCTTTGTCTCCGAAGCGGCCAGGCCGATGATCTCAAAGCCGGCATATGCAAAGACTACGATCAGCATGCTTCCCGCAATGCCGCCGAGTCCGCCGGGCATCAGGGGTTCGTTGGATATTTCGCCGATCCCAACGGGAGCGTTTCGGAAGAACAGCCCCAGGATCAGAAGCAGTCCGATGACGATAAAGGCTCCCAGAGCCAGCAGCTTCAGGGCCGCCAACCCGCTTTCCAGCTTGCTCAGCTTGTCCGCCCCCAGAAGGTTCAGCAGCGTGACTGCTATGATGATTGCGCTGCCCATTATGGGAATGGACAAATTGGGAAACCAGTCCCGGAGCAGTATGGAGGCGGCTGTGGCTTCGCTGGACATAGCCAGGATCATTCCACTCCAGTATACCCATCCCACGACAAAACCCGCTCCGTCGCCGAAAGCTTCCGCCGCGAAGGTGCGGAATGAACCTGAGTCGGGGTTGGCTACCGTCATTTCAGAAAGCGCATATAGAACAAAATAAATGAGGATGCCTCCCAGGATATAGGAGATTAGGATCGATGGCCCGGCGGCGTGGATTGCCACNNGGAAGAGCCGAGAAAGAACGAGCCTCCGATGACAGATCCCATGGCCATCATAGATAACTGCCGCGCTGACAGTCCTTCAGAACTCTTTTCCATATTTGTTCTCGTATGATAAGGGATATCCATACATTCCTTTCTAAAGAATTAGAAGCATGGAAATAGTATCCCTCATTTTGGAGAAAAAATCCGCAGGGAACTGTCGGACAGGGTTTGGGCTCCATAAGAAAGAAAAGATTTTTCCCAGCTTTCAACATAAGATCCCGTCGCCCACTCCGCCATGATCACGGATGCGCCTTCCGGCAGGCTGAGTTCAGCCAGAGGACTTTCCGCCAGGTGCTCCGCACCGATAGGATAAACGGTCAGTTTATTCTTTGTCTCCACCAGCGCGATATCCCTGCCGGGAGATGTAAAGGCGTCCAGAGCGTCCGGAACCCGGTCCCTGATGCTGCGCCAGCTTAAGGTCAAGGTGTCATAGAAGATCAAGTTGGTCGGAGGAATGGCTTTCAGTTCGAAATCCGCCTGTTTGGACTCCCCGTCAAGCCAGTAGTTTATCCTCCCTACCAGAAACCAATGTCCGTTTTTCCGGATAAGTCCGAAATTTTCCCCGGATTCATCCCTGTCGATGGCAACCGCCCCTTTTTCTTTTAAGGTTTCGACCGTATTCTCTCTGGCGTTTAAATACGCCTTCATCACTTCTTTTCCAAGCAGGTCCGAAACCTTGATTTCCGTCGGCGACGACAGTTTATCGACGGGAAGGATCTGGAGCTGGGCTGTCCCGCCGCTCTTCTTTTCGATTGCCACATAATCATTGCCGATATATTCTATGATTCTGATCGCCGAACCAGTGTCCGCCGGAGTTTCTGTCTTTGCTTCCTGGTTTATCTTTTCAGGGTTTTTTGTCGTCAGATTGCGGGCCGCCAGCAAATTCTCCGTGCCTCCGGCCGCCGGATCGTCCAGAGCGTTGAGCTCCCAGAAACCGCTGGTACGCGGGAAGAAAAGCTTCTCGGACACCAGCACCGGATGAAGCCGGCAGTGGTCGGCGGCGATCCAAAGGGTCCTGTAAGCGTAGCCGTCTCCTTTTGGTATTCTGAGCCCCAGAAGAATGCCGGACGCCCCTGCGCCGGCTTCACTGCTCAGCTCCTGAGTTTCCTTTTCAGAGACCTTCAATATCCCATCCGTCTGATCGGAGACTTTTTCCAATAAGAGATCCTTGTTCTGAGTAAAGAAAACCATGCTCTTCTCATCGATTTTCATGAATTCGCCCAGATAATTGGAAGCCGCATAGACGGTGATGACATCCACCTTCCGGGAATCCGGAACAGAGACGGCGGAAGCCGGGATATATTTTGTAGTCAAATAATCGACGGCGTCCACCCGTTTGATTTTATAGGAAAGCTTATCCCATACGTGTCCGTCGAATTCCATCGCATCCGGGGCAAACTGAACGCTGGTCCCTGTCCACGGATGGGACTCTCCTTCCCTGTTGCTGTTTTCATCCAGCTCCTGAAGCACCGTCCATTTTCCTCCCAGAGGGCTCTCCTCGACGGAGGGAGGTATGATTTTACCCACAGATGCGCCGGAAGATCCGGAGCAGCCGCAGAGAATGAGAAGGGTAAGTGAAACCAGGAGACACAGGAATTTTTTACCCATTGGAGCGCACCTCCCTGGGCAGGGTGACGACTACGGCGGTTCCCTCATTGACCTCGCTGCTTATTTCCATTGTCCCCTTCATCAAGGTGACGATCTCGTCACAGATGGACAGTCCGATTCCGCTTCCGGAGCGGGAACTCTTGCCCTTGTAAAACTTCTCTTTCACCATGGGCAGTTCCTGAGAAGGAATCCCATACCCGCTGTCGGTGACCGTAAAGATATATTTCCCTTCCCCCACATCTGACTGAAAGCGCACAAACCCTTCGGCAGGGGTAAAGTTCAACGCGTTGTCCAGAATATTGATAAACAATTGTTTCAAGCGGTTGCCGTCGGCCCACATGTCGGGAAGATCCTCCGGATAAACGACGGTAAAATTGATATTTTCCCGGATCGCCCGGGGCGTCAGCTGTTTGCGGATATGTTCCATAAGCTCAGGCAGATCGACATTTTCGTATTCCAGCTTGATCCTGCCTGAAACAAATCTGGAAAAATCCAGAAGCTCCTCTACCATCTTTGTAAGCCGTTCGCTCTCCTTGGCAATGATGCCGAGCCCGTCCTTGAGCATTTCCTTCTGTTGAAATTTTTCGCTCTGCAGGGTGATTGCCCAGCCCATGATAGAGGTCAGCGGAGTCCGCAATTCATGAGAAACCGAAGAGATGAAATCGTTTTTCAACCTCTCCTTCTTCATAATTTCATCCGCCATATAGTTTAAGGTGTCTGAAAGCTTGCCGATCTCATCATCCCGTTTTTTCACGCTCTTAATCTGAAAATCCCCTGCGGCCATGCGTTCGGCGACGGTAGTCACTTCCTTTAACGGAACGAGGATGGTGTTGGCTAAAAAAATGCTGAGCAGGCCCACGATCAGAACAACAAAAAGGCCGATACCGATGAAAAGTTTCGCGGTATTCCGGATATCTTCATCGATGGCGGCAGTAGAAGCGATCAGCCGCAGGGCTCCCACGATCTGCCCGTTTGATTTCAGGGGGTAAGCTACCGCTATGACCTTCTGTCCGTTCAGCTTTCCTACCCATTCCCCCATGTCGTCCTCCAGGGCGGCCTGAATGTCCTCCGTGGGCTCTCCCTGCCCCGGGATCACACCGAGGGAATCCATCACGATCCTTCCGTCTCCGTCGACGATTTCCACCTCCGCATTGCTCTGATTCCAGAAGGCGTCGACGTTATAAAGGATATTATCTTCCAGAGACGCGTCGGAATAGTATCTGGAATACATATCCGCGCTGATTTTAGCCTGGCTTGTCAGATTGCTCTTTAAGCTTCCATAGTAATTTTGCTGGACAGAATAGATCAGCATCAATTCCAGAAAGATGACCGAGATCATGATCACGATCATGAAGTTTGCCGTCAGCCTCCCCTTGATTCCCTTCATGGCAATCTCCTGTCGGGCGACCGCTGCCACCGGTATCCGGAGCCCAATACCGTTTTAATATATCGCGGCTCGGAAGGGTTATCCTCGATTTTTTCCCTGAGCCTCCTGATATGCACATCCAGAGTTTTCGTGTCGCCAAAGTAATCCTCACCCCAGATTGAATTCAATATTTCGTCTCTTTTCAGCGCTTTTCCCGGATTTTCCATAAACATTTTCAGCAGGGAATATTCCGTCGGAGTCAGTTCCACCTCCATATCGCCCTTCAGCAGCTTATTGGCGGTGATATCAAGGTGCAGGCTGCCGCAGATGTAAGCCGCCCTTCCGCTCTCAAAGCGGTTCCGGCGCCTCAGCATCGCTTTGATCCTTGCAATCAGCTCAAACGGATTAAAGGGCTTGACCATATAGTCGTCAGCCCCCAGTTCAAGTCCCATAATTTTATCCGTATCCTGCCCCCTGGCCGTCAGCATGATGATGAGCGGTTCCGGCATGGTTTCCCGGATGTGCCGGCAGACTTCCATACCGTCAACTCCGGGCAGCATCAAGTCCAGCACAACCACGTCGGGAAGGAAGTCCCCAAGCAGCGCCAGCGCATCTTCGCCGCTGGCCGCCTCGGCCACTTCATATCCGGCGGTTTCCAGATTGAGCGTGATAAAACGGCGGATCGAAGCTTCATCCTCAACGACCAATACTTTTATTTTACTGTCGTACATAATTTCATTCCTTTGGTTTTTTTCATTGTACCATAGAAGCCGGGACGCTGCACTCCCCCTAAGTTCAGATCGCAGTATCAGAGTTTACGAGGCCCTCAAGCGTCTCGACTATCATTCCCCCGCAGGCTTCCGCCCCCTTTTGATTCAGATGGACGCCGTCAGGGAAAAAGTAATCGTCATGGCCGCCGCTGGCAGAGTACCAGTCGATCAGCGTCGTATTCGGATAAGAAGCCGAAACCTTAGCCAGCATCTCGTTTACCACCGATTCCCAGGGTCTCGGAACGCGCGTATTCACCAGCACGACCTCCTCGGCGCCACTCAGCGCGTCCAGGGTCTGCTTCAGCTGTTTTTCCGTAAACGCGCCGTTTGTTCCCAGTTCGATCACTACGATCTTCCCGAGCTTTCCTTTCTTCTGAAGGCCGGAAATGACGCCGGATGCTTCATGCATCTGTCTGCCGATTCGCGCGTCGATCACAATGCCGGGCAGCAGTTTTTGCAAAACAGGCTTTACATCCAGCATTAAAGAATCTCCGATCGCAGTGATTTCATCCCCTTTAATATCACTTGCAATATCGTCTGCCGTATCGCTCACAGTATCGTCTGTAATATCGCTTGCATTATCTGCAATTTCACTGTTTCCCTCTTCCGCAACAGGAGCGGGATCGGCTTCATGATCCTCCGCAACGGTTTCCCCTTCTGCCGTTTGCGCCTCTTCTTCCGGCGCCTGGATCTGGTTCCCGATCACAGGGTTCTCCGATAGAGCTGTTGCCGAAGTCT
>DLFX01000129.1:0-154 GCA_002482405.1 Firmicutes bacterium UBA7709
CGGCGCTGCCCCAAAATCCCCAGAGTCTGTTTGTGAAAAAAACCGTGAAGGAAGATCTTCTGGAAATGCTGAAAGAGAGAAAGCTCTTCCGGGAAGAAAAAGAGAGGAGGCTCAGACGGGTCGTCCGGCTTTGCCGCCTCCAGGAGCTGACAGA
>DLFX01000129.1:201-2673 GCA_002482405.1 Firmicutes bacterium UBA7709
CCGGAGATCCTGCTGCTGGACGAGCCCACAAAAGGCCTGGACAGCGAATTTAAGCAGGAGCTTGCGGCGATATTGAAGAGCCTTCAGAAAAAGGGGACCACCATACTCATGGTGAGCCACGATATAGAGTTCTGCGCCGAATACGCTCAGCGCTGCGCCATGTTCTTTGACGGAAGCATCGTAACGGAAGAAGCTCCGTCTAAGTTCTTTTCCGGGAACAGTTTCTATACCACCGCGGCAAACAGGATGGCAAGGCATCTCTTCCCGGAGGCGGTCACCGCGGATGACGTTATTCTGGCCTGCGGCGGGGTGGTGGCGCCCAAACCGGAGCTTGGCGAACAGGAGGATTTGCCGGACGACGAAGATCCAACCGGCGAGGGAATCATGCCGGACGACGAAGATTCAACCGGCGCTGAAAACTCAACCGATGACGGATATCCTGCGGCAGACGAATCCCTTGCGGGAAACCGCCATTCCGCCGATAGCGCCCGGGTGAGAGCGGAGCAGACAGCTGTGGGCGACAGGAGGCTGACGAACAGAACGAAAACCGCGGTCTTTATCGCTCTGACCACGATTCCTCTGACGATTTTCATGGGGATATATTATTTGGACGACCGGAAATATTACTTTATTTCCACCCTTGTTTTGCTTGAGGCGATCCTTCCCTTTGTTATGATCTTTGAGAAAAGGAAGCCCCAGGCAAGAGAGCTGCTTATCATCGCCGTGCTTTGCGGGATTGCCGTCGCGGGACGGGCGGCTTTCTTCTGGGTGCCCCAGTTTAAGCCGGTTACCGCCGTCGTCATGATCTCCGCGGTGGCCTTCGGCGGCGAGGCGGGCTTTCTTGTGGGAGCAGTGACAGCCCTGGTTTCCAATATGTTTTTCGGCCAGGGGCCGTGGACTCCCTGGCAGATGTTTGCCTTTGGATTCATCGGTCTGGTGACGGGGATCCTGTTTAAAAAAGGAGTCCTGCGCTCCAGCAAATATGCCCTTGCAATCTTTGGAGGGCTGGCGGCGTTTTTCATCTATGGCGGAATTATGAATCCGGCTTCCGTTCTGATGTATCAGGACCATCCCACCGCGGGAATGTTCCTTGTGGCCTATGGGTTGGGCGCTCCCTTCGATCTGGTCCATGCCATCGCTACGGTATTCTTCCTGCTGCTGGCCGCGGAGCCCATGCTGGAAAAGCTCGAGCGGATAAAAATAAAGTATGGGTTGATCGAAAAGGAATCTTCGGATGATTTTTAACGCACGCGTGGACCAAGCGCGTGCGTACTTTTTAATATGCGCACACCGGATAAAAATTATGGAAGTTTACGGTTTTTTGACGATATGAGATTTTTTTGGTATACTAACTGTTAGTACTGTTTTGTCGCGAATAAGGAGGTAATTCTTATGGACTCAAAAAAAGTCTTGATTATTGAAGATGAGAAATCCATATCGGATATTATAAAGTTCAATTTGACGAAGGAAGGCTTTGATGTAGATACGGCATATGACGGCCAGACCGGGCTTGAAAAAGCGGTGTCGGGCGGGCCGGATCTGATCCTGCTGGACGTGATGCTGCCGNNGTTTTCAGGTCTGCAAAAAAGTCAGGGAAGCGAGTACGGTCCCGATCCTCATGCTGACCGCAAAGGAAGAAGAAGTGGACAAGGTGCTCGGTCTGGAGCTTGGCGCCGACGATTATATTACAAAGCCCTTCGGAATGAGGGAGCTGGTGGCGAGAATCAAAGCCAATATCAGGAGAACGGATCTGATGGCTAATTTGAAGGATGTTCCCTCCAATATTCAGGACTTTGGGAGCCTCGCCGTGGATTTGAACCGGTACGAGGTCCGGAAAAATGGCAAGGCGCTGGAGCTCACCCTTCGGGAATTTGAGCTGCTGAAATATTTGGCGGAACGCGAGAACAAGGTGTTTTCCCGGGAGCAGCTCCTTGAAGAGGTCTGGGGATACGAGTATTACGGGGACATCCGCACGGTAGACGTGACCGTGCGGAGGCTGAGGGAAAAGCTTGAGGACGATTCCAGCGACCCAAAGTATATCATGACAAAACGGGGAATAGGATATTATTTCAGGAGGCCATAACCGCCATGTTGTCTTTTGCTAACGGAGGTCAACCGGTATGATTGCGAAACAGAAGAGATGGTCCAGCATACGATGGAGGATCGTTTTTATCTATTTTCTTCTCGTCTTCATCGCGACGACGATAATAGGGGTCTTTATCATGAGCCAATTGGAGGCTTATTATAAGGATTCCGTTCGCAAAAACATCACCGGTATGGTGCAGAAAGGCACTCTGCTGTCCTCGCTTCAGGAATTTGATGATCTGAAATCNNGGATTTGAAATCCCATCAGAAGGAAATCCAGTCCAACATTAAGAATTGGCCTGCCAGCGTGCAGCAGGAGCTCTTTGTCGTAGACGACAATTTTACCATCATCGCCGCGTCCAACAATGAGAATTTGATTTTGAAAAG
>DLFX01000183.1 GCA_002482405.1 Firmicutes bacterium UBA7709
ACCATCGAGGAGCTTGGCCTTTTAAAAATGGACTTTCTGGGTCTCAGAAACCTCACCGTGATCCGGGACGCCCTGGAGCTCATCGAGGAAAACCACGGCGTGAAGCTTGACCTGTCCAGGATGACCTATGACGATAAGGCGGTTTACGACCTTTTCAGCAGCGGAAATACTCAGGGCGTGTTCCAGTTTGAAAGCTCCGGGATCACGCAGTTTTTGAAGAACCTGAAGCCGGACTGCTTCGAGGACATCGTGGCGGCCAACGCCCTCTATCGCCCGGGACCAATGGCGTCGATTTCAACCTACATCGAAAACAAGAAAAACCCCAAGGGGATCGAGTATATCGATAAAAGCCTGGAGCCGATCTTATCCGTCACCTACGGCTGCCTCATCTATCAGGAGCAGGTCATGCAGATCGTGCGGGATCTGGCCGGATATACCTATGGCAGAAGCGATCTGGTCCGGAGAGCCATGAGCAAAAAAAAGATGGATGTGATGCTGAAAGAACAGGAATACTTTGTTTATGGAAAGGACGACGAGGCGGGAAATATCGAGATCCGGGGCTGCGTCAGAAACGGCATTCCAGAGAGCGCGGCCAAGGAAATTTACAACCAGATGATCAGCTTTGCGGAATACGCTTTCAATAAATCCCACGCGGCAGCCTATTCCATGCTGGCTTATCAGACTGCGTACCTGAAAAAGTATTATGCCGTGGAATTCATGGCGGCGCTGATGACCAGCGTCATCGGAGACGCCACCCAAATCGCCAAATACATCAGGAACTGTCAGGAAATGAAGATCGAAGTCCTGCCGCCCGACGTCAACGAAAGCGGCAAGAAATTCACGGTGAAGGAAGGGAAGATCCGGTTTGGGCTGCTGGGGGTCAAAAATGTCGGAGAAGGCGTCATCGACGCCATCGTGAAGGCGCGTGAGGACAAGGGACTTCCCAAGGATATATTTCAGTTCATCAACAACGTCGACATCCATGAGATCAATAAAAAGGCGGTGGAGAGCCTGATCAAGGCAGGGGCTTTAGACTGTCTCAACGAAAACAGGGCGCAGCATCTGGCCGTCTTTGAGGGGCTCATCGAATCGGCTCAGAACAATTCCCGGAAGAATATAGAGGGCCAGCTTTCCCTGTTCCAGATAAATGCCGACAGCATGCACAATTCGGGTATGACGGCGCAGCTTCCGGATGTGGAGAACTTTTCAAAGGATTTGCTGATGGCCATGGAAAAGGAGATGCTGGGAGTATATATTACAGGGCATCCTCTTTCGGATTACGCGGAGAAGATTGAAAAAATCTCCACGGTTACATCTGAGGACCTCGCCCACGCAGAGGCTGACGGCGGCGTTCAGGACGGAATGGCTGTGACCATGGCCGGAATGATCAGCTCAAAAAAGACCCTGATCACGAAGAAAAACAAGATGATGGCGTTCATTCAGCTGGAGGACCTGTACGGAACCACGGAGGTCATCGTATTTCCCAACGTGTACGAGGCCGCTCTCGGGGTGCTGAAAAACGACAAGGTCGTTGCGATCCGCGGAACCGTCAACTTCAAGGAGGATGAAGAGCCCAAGCTGCTGGCGGACAGGATCCTTGACATCAATGATTTCGGAGGGGGAACCGTTTCCGGCATGCTGAAGATCACCGTACCCAAGGACCTCGACGAAACGCGGTTTTTCTCCCAATTCAAAGAGATCAGCAGGGAGCACAAGGGCGACACGCCGGTGATTATCAAATTTGCCGCAACCGGAAAGAAGCTCAAGACAAATACGGATCTCTGGGTCGATCCGGACGACAGGTTCATGCGGCAGCTGTCGGGTCTGGTAGGAAAAGAAAATATTCAATAAAAGCCGTTAGACTGAAGCGTTGCTGTTCACAGTCGACGACGGGTTGCGATTCACAGCCTCCTCAAGTGGGTCGTGGTTTTGCCACTTTCATCGATCATCTCGCCATGTTTAGACTGTCAAACAAACTTCGCCACAGACAGTGTTTGACAGAATCTAAACATGTTGCTCGATTTCATCGGAAAGTGGCACAAAACCACTCCAACACTTGCCTCAGCTGTGATCGCAACCCGCCTTCAACTGACTGTGAACAGTAACCGTTAGACTGAACTTACTTATTACATATTACAAACAATAGGAGGAAGTTGTCGTGAAAAGAATTGCAGTATTGACCAGCGGCGGAGACGCGCCGGGGATGAACGCCGCGATCCGCGCGGTGGTGAGAAGTGCGATATACAATAAATTAGAGATTTACGGGGTAGAGAGAGGATATGAGGGGCTGCTCAACGGAGACTTCAAAGAGTTGACGGTTTCCTCGGTTTCCGATGTCATGCAGCGAGGCGGCACTTTCCTGAAAACGGCAAGGAGCAAGCGGGTCATGACGCCTGAAGGCGTCCGCAAGGGAGCCGAAATGCTGGAAATCTTTAAAATAGACGGCTTGGTGGTCATCGGCGGGGATGGCTCCTACCGGGGCGGGCTTGATCTGACCAGGGAGGGCGTGACGGTCATCGGGCTTCCGGGGACCATCGATAACGACCTGGCGTACACGGATTACACCATCGGGTTTGACACCGCGGTAAATACGGTTTTGAGCGCCATCGGGAACATCCGCGACACCTCTTCCTCTCATGAGCGGAGCACCGTCATCGAGGTGATGGGAAGGCACTGCGGAGACATCGCGCTGTACGCGGGCCTGACGGGAGGCGCGGAAGGAATCCTGATCCCGGAGGAGCCGGTGGATATCGACAGGATCTGCGAAACGCTCATTCGGGGGAAGAATCGGGGAAAGCTTCATAGCGTCATCCTTCGCGCGGAGGGCGTGGACATAGGCACCAACGAATTGGCAAAGGCAATTGCGGAAAGGACCGGACTGGATACAAAAATCGTCGTATTGGGATATATCCAGAGAGGCGGTTCTCCCACGGCCAGAGACAGGATGCTGGCAAGCAGGATGGGCTACAAGGCGGTGGAACTGCTCATGCAGGGCGGTATGACCAGCAAGGCGGTAGGCATCAAAGGAAACGATATCGTACATTATGACCTGGAAGAAGCGTTGAAGATGCCGAGACAGCATGACAAGTCGCTGATGGATCTCGCCGAGATCCTCTCGATCTAACATTCTGTCCGGCGCTTCATCCAACGTATAATAAAAAAGGGGTTTAAAATGAAAAAAACAAAGATTATCTGCACCGTGGGTCCGGCCTGCGAAGAGCGCGAGATTTTAAAGAGCATGATGCTTGCCGGCATGAACGCCGCAAGGCTGAATTTCTCACACGGCACTCATGAGGAACAGAAGCGGAAGATGGATCTTGTGAAAGAGCTGCGGGCAGAGTTGGATCTCCCGATCNNTCTCTATCATACTGGACACCAAGGGGCCTGAAATCAGGACCGGGCAGTTTGCCGAAAAGGAAGTTCTCCTGACCGATGGGCAGAAGTACACGCTGACCATGGACGACGTCCTTGGAACGGATAAGATCTGCTCGGTGTCATATAAGGCTCTCATAGACGATGTCAAGCCGGGTGACCGGCTTCTCATCGACGACGGACTCATCGGTATGACAATCGATGAAATCAAGGGAAACGATATCCTGTGCACCGTGGATAACGGTGGAATTATAAAGGATTATAAGAGCATCAACGCTCCGGGGGTCACCGTAAAGCTTCCGGCCATAACGGACAAGGACAAGGAAGATATCGAGTTCGGCATCCGTGAGGGGGTGGATTTTATTGCCGCGTCCTTCATCAGGAAAGGCTCCGACGTGGATGAGATGAGGGATTTCCTGAAAAATCTCGGAGGAGAGAAGATCAAGATCATTTCCAAGATCGAGAATAAGGAAGGCGTAGATAACATTTTGGACATCGTCGCCGCCTCGGATCTCATCATGGTAGCCCGGGGCGATCTCGGGGTCGAAATTCCGGCGGAGCATGTTCCCGTCACCCAGAAGCGGATCATCAAGCTGTGTAATCTGGAAGGGAAGCCTGTCATAACGGCGACCCAGATGATGGATTCCATGATCCGAAATCCGAGACCCACGAGAGCGGAAGTGGCCGACGTGGCTAACGCCATCTATGACGGAACCGACGTCATCATGCTCTCGGGAGAGACCGCCTCGGGAAAGTATCCGGTAGAGGCGGTGCAAATGATGGTGGACATCGCGAATGCGACAGAAGATTCTTTAAACTATGACTCTATTCTCAGAGAGAAAAACAGGGTGAGGGACGCCAGCATCACCGACGCCATCGGTCACGCGACCTGTACCAGCGCTCANNGCATACGGCTCAGGTCGTATCCAAGTTCAGGCCGCGGGCGCCGATTTTGGCATTTCCAACCAGCGACCGGGTCGCAAGGCATTTATCCCTCGTATGGGGCGTTATCCCCATCGTGGCCGAGCTGGCAGAGTCGGAAAGAGGGGTCTTCCACGAAGCGATCCGAGCCGCGGTGGAACAGGGCTACATCGCCGAGGGCGATCTGGTGGCCATCACGGCGGGCGCGCCCGTTGGGGTGGGCGGC
>DLFX01000046.1:0-7090 GCA_002482405.1 Firmicutes bacterium UBA7709
CAAAATAGAAACTGAAACTCAACTGATCAGGCTGGAAACTGGGACACGGCTGAGAAATCACAACGAAATTTTCAACAGTTTTCTTCTCCACAGCCATCCTCATGAGCTTTACGGGAGATTTGAACACCTGAAGCCGGATAAGGCGGCCCAGCCGCTGGAGTACCTCGAAAAGGAGCGGGGAGCCGGAACGCCGTCCCAGGAGGAAGCGTTCCTGAATCCGGTCCGGACGGAGCTCCAGTATTTGAAAAAGAAGGAGATGGCTGATGCGGAGGCCCTGCGGGAACAAGATAAAAACGTCAAGCTGCTGATGGAAAAAATAAATATTCAGGAGCAGGTGATCGATCAGATGAAGAATGGGCGGCAGGGTCAAAGCGCCGCCTTGGGCAAAGCGGAGGTGAAAATGGTCGCCGACGCGGTGCTGGAACGCTTGAATAAGGATATCCATCTTCAGCGCCTGCGCATGGGAATGAGTTAGGAGGAAAGGCCGTGGCCTTTAAAAAAGCAAAGATAAAAATCTATAAGGAAAAAGGGACAGAAGAGGTTTCGGTGCTTTTCAATCCGGCGGAATACAATCTGACGGAAAGCGTCAACTACGCTGAAAAGAATATTCCAGGACTGGATGGGCCGGTCACTCAGTATGTTTCCGGAGCGGCCGCCACCCTGACCATGACCCTGATGTTCGACACCTTTGAAACGTCCCCCGCCGTGGCCGGCGGCAACGTTGCTGCCAAGATGGCCGCGGAACAGTCCGTAAAACCCACGGACGTTTCGCTTCTGACAAAAAAAATCACGGGCCTGACTTCCATCAGCGGCTCTCTGCACAGGCCGCCCCTCTGTGAATTTATCTGGGGCCCTCTGAAATTTAAGGGCGTGATTGCCAGCGTCAATCAGACCTATACCATGTTCATGGAGGATGGGATGCCGGTGCGGGCCAAGCTGGAGGTAACCTTCAAGCAGGTTCTGGATTTGACCCAAAGCAAGAAACAGGCGCCCTTTGAATCGCCGGACCGGACCAAATGCAGGACGGTAAAGCAGGGCATGGAGCTTTGGAATCTGGCTTTTGAGGAATATGGAGATCCGGAGATGTGGCGGGTTATCGCCAAAGAAAACGGCTTGATGAATCCACGGAAGCTCTACCCCGGACAGACTCTTAAACTGCCTCCGCTGTAGCGGGGCGAAAAATATATCTTCACCGAAGGGAACGCGCAGGAGAAAGGAAGCGGCCTCATGGCAGATTTAATGAACAAAACCAGCAGCTACGATTCGCTGGTTCAGAGATATAAAAATTTTATGACGCCCGCCTTTAAAATCAAATGTCAGGGCAAGGACATCATCTCCTCTCTGCAGGCGGCAGTAGAGGACGTGTCCCTCAACCTGTCTCTCGACCACGCCTCCAGCTGCAGCTTCACCATCGTCAACGCTTACGATTTGAAGGCCCGGACCTTTTACAGCAAGTTTAAATCCCAACTGGTCCTGGGCACCGTCATCAACGTGGAAATCGGATACGGCTCGACCACCACACTGGTTTTCAAAGGCTATATCAGTGAGGTGAGCTATGAATTCCGCGACGTGCCCGTCATTTCCATTACGGCGCTGGATGTCCGCCGCCTGATGATGGAGANNGGCGCGGATGATGGTTCACAGCGTTCAAAGCTATTCCCAGGCGTTTTCCGAGGTCATGAAACGCTACCAGAAGATCTGCACCGCTTTGGTGATCGATAAAACCGACGAAAAGCTCCCCAATGTCACCCAGAGGCTTCCCGACTACGACTTCGTGGTCCATGAGCTGTGCCGCAAGGCGGACCGGGAGTTCTTCGTGCTGGCGGGTAAAGCATATTTCCGCACACCCCAAAAGGTTGCCGCGCCGATCCTGACCCTGGAATGGGGCAAGGGACTGATGTCCTTTTCCCGCAACGCCCTGTACTATAACGGCACCGTCAAGGTCATAGGCTTTGATGAAGAGAACAAAAAGACCCTGGTGGCGGAGGAAAAGGTCAAAGGGGACCCGAAGCAGAAAACCGTCATCTCCGACCCTCAGCCTACCGTTATCACCGACCCCGACGCTTTCGAGCTGAACCAGGCCCAAAAGCGGGCAAAGGCCGAAGGCAACAAAAATAAACACAAGAGCCAGGGCGGAAGGGGGACCTGCGTCGGACTGCCGGAGCTCGTGCCGGGAAGATTCCTTCAGCTGAAAAAACTGGATAAGGATATCGACGGCACCTATTATCTGAAAAACGTCAGCCACAGCCTTGGAGCCGACGGCTTTACCACGAGCTTCAGCATAGGAGGATGGAAATAATGGAATTCGATATCATAGACCTCCTGAGCGCGCCGGAGGACGAGGACCGGGAGAAGGAACGGGCGGGCAAAATACCCGGGATCACCACGGGCGTAGTCAAGGAAAACTGGGATAAGGAAAAGAAGCACACCGGCATGGTCAGGGTTGAGTTTTTCCTCGGCGAAACGGGCAAGACCCTCACCGAATGGGTGCGGGTGGCGCAGAACTACGCCGGAAACGGCTACGGAAATTACTGGCTGCCGGAGGTGGGAGACGAGGTGATCCTGGCCTTTAACCTCGGCGACATCAACAGCCCCTATGTCATCGGCTCTCTTTGGAACAACGCCAAGGATAAGATCCCGGAGGGAACCGCTACCGAGAAGAATACAATCAAGCGGATCAAGACCAAGGGCGGCCATGAAATCGTCTTTGAGGAAGAAAAGAAGAAGGAAAGGATTGAAATCCATACCCCCGGCAAATTGAAAATCGCCTTGGAGGATGAGAATAAAATCATTGTCATACAGGATGAAAAAGGAGAAAACCTGCTCAAGATGGACTGCAAAAAAGGAGTCATCACCGTGAGCTCGAAGAAGATCTCCTTTAACGCCAAGAAAGGAGGCGCCACCCTGGAGCTGGACGGAGACAAGAAAAGCATCGCCATAAAAGCCAATAAAGTGACCATAGAGGGTACCCAGGGCCTGGAGCTGAATTCGAAAAGCAGCCTGAAGGCCGGCGGAAACATGGTTGAAGTCAGCGGCAAGGGCAGCGTCAAGGTAAATTCAAACGCAGTTTTGGAGCTCAAGGGCAAGTTGACGAAGATCAATTAGCTTTGAAACGCGATTTGTTCATTTGGAAACACGATAAGGAGCGAGTGAGATGGAAGAAAATTTTGCAAAGAGCTTCCTGGGAACCGGCTGGAAATTTCCGATTCAGGTGGATGAGGCTACCGGCAGGATCATGACCTCCCGATATGAGGAAGACATACAGGAAGCCATCCGGATCATCGTTATGACCGGCAAGGGGGAACGGGTGATGCGCCCGGACTTCGGCTGCGGTCTGCGGGAATATCTGTTCCAGGGCCTTGACTATGAGACCGTGACCCAAATGCGCGGGGAGATCGAAGAGGCTCTAACCGGGTGGGAACCCAGGATCGCCGACGTTGAGGTGGACGTGATACCGGACGACGGCAAAATGCTCATCCACGTTTCCTATGTGGTGCGCTCCACCAATAATCCGTTTAACCTTATATTTCCCTATTACTTAACCGAAGGGACAGAGTGAGAAGAGGCAGGGGAAGATGAAAACACCGGATATTGACAACAGAACAAAGAGAGATATTATCGACTGGATTGGGCGAACCTCCTCCGCGTATACGCCGGAATGGCGTTTTGACGAGAAGAATCCCGACGTGGGAACGGCCCTGGCTCTGATCTTTGCCNNTCAGGCACCATCGGCCGGCTGAACCAGGTGGTGGAAAAGCATAAGACAGCTTTTTTCAACAGTTTGAACGCCAAGCTTCTGCCTTCGATTCCGGCCTCCGGATATATCACCTTCGGTCTGGCCGGGGAGGAGGCCGAAGGCACGGCGGTGAAAGCGGGCGCCCAATTGGTGGCCGACGTGGAGAGCGAGGAAAGCGGCCGGCTGATCTTTGAAACTGTCAATGACGTCTATGTGACCTCGTCCCGGCTGGAAAAAATCTACGGAGTCAGCGGAAGGCAGGACGTCATCAGCCAGGTCTACGAGAGAGAAATATTTGAGCAGAGCCGGACGCCGTTCTATCTGTTCGATTTCAATGGGGAAAACTTGCAGGAGCACGCGCTGTATTTCTGTCAGAAGGGCGCTCTTTCCATCAGCCAGGGCGCCTGGATCGAAATCGGATTTGTCCCGTATTATCAGAAGGAGATCGGCGAAGAAATTCTGCAAAGCTTTCTGGATGAAAGAATTGCCCGCTGGGAGTACCTTGCGGAGGACGGATACCGGGAATTCGACGGTTCCAAGCTTCAGGACGGCAAGCTGCTGTTCTTTAAAAGCGAACGCCAGCCGGCCTTTGCCCTTGGCGAGGAAAACGGGATCGAAAACTACTGGATCCGCTGCGTTGTCAAGGAGATCAGGCCTTTTCAGGACCTTATCCTGGACCAGATGAACATCTCTTCCCAGGGCACGGGGCTTTTGCCCGACAGTGTGATCGGAGCGGGTATGGAGGAAAATCTCCAGGAGTTCTTTCCCTTCGGTGAGAAGATGTTCCTGTTCAGCGACGTCTATTTTGCCTCTGAAGAAGCCTTGACAAAAAAGGGCGCTTTGGTCAGGCTGAACTTTAATTTGAACTTTATCCGCATTCCCATCGATTTGGATCTGGGCGACCCGAATATCAACTGGAAGCTGATCATGCGCCGCTCGGATTTCAAACCGGATATGGAATACGACATCACCATTGAGGATGTGATCTGGGAGTATTATAACGGCCAGGGCTGGGCCAGGCTTTTCCCCGACAATGCCTGCCGGGACACCTTCAGCACCGGCCAGGGCACCATGGGACAGTACCGGAGCATTGAGTTTATCTGCCCCGAGGACATGGAGAAAATCCTGATCGGCGCCACCGACTCCTGCTTCATCCGGTGCCGGGTCCTGAAATTGAACAATCTGTATAAAACCAAAGGTTTTTACGTGACGCCGCTGATCGAAGGCCCATATTTTGCCTACGAGTATACCAGAGGCGCTGTGCTGCCGGATGATCTATACACCGTCAACAACTTGACCCAGGAGGCGTATCAGGCGGGGGACCTCCGGGATGGCAGCCGTTTCTTCCGGCCATTTCAGACGGTTGAAGATGAAAGAAGCGCTCTCTATCTTGGATTTACAAAGCCGCCGGAAGAAGGGCCGGTCAAGCTGCTGTTTTCTTTAAAGGACGCCATGCAGGAAAAACCGCCCCGGCTCGTCTGGGAGTATTATGGACAGCAGGGCTGGACGGCTTTGAATTGCGTGGATGAAACGGAAAACCTGCGGAAAACGGGGATCGTTACCTTCATGGGCGCCAGGGACTTCCGGCGACAGGTCCTCTGGGCCGAGGATTTGTACTGGATCAGGGTGATCGATGTGGAGGAACGCTACAACGACCCCAGAAATCCGCTGCAGCTGCCGCGGGTCAAGGGACTTCACCTGAACACCACCCAGATCGTTCATCTGGAAACCAGGACCGAGGAGCTGTTTTCCATCGAGCCTCAGGAGGAGAACTACTCCTGTAAGCTCCTGTATCCCAATGTTCAGGAAATCGAGGTCCAGGTGGACGAAGCGGAAACGGGGGAAGGGCTGCTCCTTCGGCAGCTGTGCAATAAAGATGATCTGACCCTGGTGCGCGATGAGTCTGGCCGGATGCAGGAAGCCTGGGTGCGATGGAAGGAAGTCGAAGATTTCGCCCTTTCCGGACCCGACGACCGGCATTACCAGGTGGACCGCAACGAAGGCCGGATCTTCTTCGGCAATGGAATAAACGGACGGATCCCTCCGGCAGGGGACGCCGACCGGATTCGCGCCGCCTATCGGACCGGCGGAGGAAAGGCGGGAAATTTAGCGGAAGGGTTGATCAACAAGAGCAACCTTTCCATCGGTTTTGTCAGCGAGATCGCCAACCCGGAGAACACCTCCGGCGGCTGTGACCAGGAAACTCTTCAGGAGGCCCTGGACCGCAGCGCCGCAGCCTTACGGCACGGCAGCCGGGGGGTTACGGCAAGAGATTATGAGTCTCTTGCCATGGAGGCCAGCCGCAATATCTGGAAGGCCAAATGCTTTGCCGGCTATAACGAAAATGGACTGCGGGAGCCGGGTTCCGTAACGCTGGTCATTTTACAGAAAGATTTCCAGCAGGGGCGGAACTTCTTCGGCAAGCTGAAAGAGCAGGTATTTCAATATGTATCCGCCCATATCAGCGGCAATATTCTCGATTTGAACCGGTTCTATGTCATCGAGCCCAATTTTCTGGAATTGTCGGTGAAGGTGGAGCTTTCCGTAAAGGATTTCAACCTTGTGTTTCAGGTCAAGGAGCAGGTCGAGAAGAGGCTTGCGGAGTTTATCCATCCCATGACGGGCAATTTCGACGGCAAAGGCTGGGAGATCGGCGTGATTCCCAACAGGACACAGCTGCTCAACAGTCTGAAGGGCGTCGAGGGCGTCTCCTTCCTGAAAAACGTCATGGTTTCGGCGTATACGGAAGGAAAGTTCGGACGGATGGAAGCGGATCTGGACGCGGACAGGGACAGACTGTTCGCCCTGCCTGTTTCCGGCAGGCATGAAGTATTGATCACAGTGGCGGAGAGGAGGTAGCCCATGTTACCCATCAGCAGCTTGGATAATGAACTGTTCGAAGAGATCACGGAGAACGGAAGGAAACTGATCGACAAATATTATCCCGATTGGACGGACTACAATACCCATGATCCGGGGATTACCTTTCTGGAGCTGTTTGCCTGGCTGAAGGAGCTTCAGCAGTTTCATCTGGACCAGATCGGCCCCCGTCATAAGCTGAAGTTTTTAAAGCTTCTGGGAAAGCAGCCCCAGACGAAAAAACCGGCGGCGACCTATGTTCGGATCCATGATGTGGCCGAAGATCTGTCGCTCCCTCAGGGAACGTGCCTAAAGGCCGGGGAGATCCCCTTTGAAACGGAGGATCGGGAATTTCTGACCAAAGGAAAAATTATCGACGGATTCTCCCAGTGCGGGAATCAGCGGGTGAGCTTCGGCAGCCAGCTTTCCGCAGCCGAGGGGAAAATGCATTTATATATTTTCGGCCGCCGGCCGGCCGCGGGAGACGCTTTCTAT
>DLFX01000046.1:7124-17861 GCA_002482405.1 Firmicutes bacterium UBA7709
CTATCCCTCTACATTACGATTTCCGACGACTATCCGGTCAAACGAAACCCCTGGCAGGAGGGATTTGCCCCTCTGGCCCGGCTGAAATGGGAGTGCTATACCTCAGCCGGATGGCGGGAGGCGGAAGTGGAGAAGGATCAGACCTGCGGCTTCATTCAAAACGGCAGGATCTGTTTGCGGCTGAAAGATGAAATGGCGCCGGCCTCTTCCGCGGAGCTCACGGGCCCGGCAGAGGCGGACAGCGGCTTGCCGGCCAAGGGATACTGGCTTCGGGCTTCCATCATCGCCTGCTATTATGAAGTCGCTCCGGTGATGACGGGGATCCGGCTGAATATGATTCCGGTGCGCCAGAAAAAGACCCTTGCCCAGTACAGGGATTTCAGCTGGGAAGAGGGCAGGCCGCTGGAAGGAGGCCGCCGGGAATTCTGCTGGGATACGGAGCTTGCCGTATGGGGCCGGGCTGAGATGTATCTGGAAGAAAAAGACCGCCAGGAGCGGCCCGTCTGGAGGAAAACCGAGAGCTTTACAAGGGACATTCGGGAGGGAAGAGCCTGGTTTGCAGTGCCGGAGTCGGACCGGAGCGAGATGCCGTCGGATCATACCGGGCTGCAACCGGATTCCGCGGGCGACGTTCCCGGCGGAGACGGCAGGATGGTGCGCCTGATCTGCTTTGAAGAAGGGTTCGTCCTGGAGCGTCAGCTGGGAGAAGGGGATGGATTTCCGTATCAGAGCATGGAGGCGCGGACCGCCGATCTCCTCGCCGACGAATTTGAAATCATGGAGCAGAGAGAGGACGGCTTATTTGCCCACTGGACCAAGGTCCAGGACTTTGACGGTTCAGCTCCGGAGCACCGGCATTATATCTTAGATGAAAACAGCGGCGTCATCACCTTTGGCAATTGTGAGCAGGGCCTGGCGCCGGAAGGAAAGCTGGTCATCATCCGCTGTGCCGTCTGTCAGGGAAGCGAGGGCAACGTAAAGGAGGGCAAGATCACCGACTTTGCCCGCCCACAGATCCAGGCTTCCGTAACCAATGACCTTGTGGCTCAGGGCGGCAAAGACGGGGAGAGCATCGACGAAGCGTTTCTTCCGATGCGCCGGGAGATGCGCCGGATGGAACGTGCGGTGACCTATGAGGATTATGAAAAGCTGGTGGGCGCTACGCCGGGTCTGATGATTTGCAACTGCAGGATCATTCCGGTGAGCAGGCTGCCCAGGCCCGACGGCAGTATGGATGAAAACGCCGTCTCCATCGTCGTCCAGCCCTTCTCACAGGGCGAGGGCCAGAAATTAAACGCCGTTTATCTGGAAAATATACGGCGTCAGCTCCAGCACCGGCACCTGATTGGAACGAAGGTGAACATCCTGTCGCCGGAATATGTGGGAATTCAGATATTTGCGGAAATCCTGGTCAAACCCTACTACCGGGATGCGGAGGAAATCATCCGGCAGGCGCTGGTTCATTTCTTTGAAAATGAAATTTGGGAATTCGGCCGTCCGGTGCACTACAGCACTATTTACGGTATTATCGATACCCTTGACTGCGTTGTGGGCGTTCAGTCCCTGGCTATCGACGCCCAGGGGAAAGGAATTACCCGCAGCATCAACGGAGATGTGATGCTGCCGCCCAACGGCATGGCCTATCTGAAAGAAGCGGAATACGTGATATCCGCGGGAGAATAGAGGTGATACCGGCTTATGGACCCTTTGAAATATTTCGTGTTTAATAAGGAAGAGGATTTTCAGCGCGGTTTCAGCCATAACGTGGAATACACGGCTCACGGCCTGCAAATCGCTCCCGGGTCCCTGGGAGAAGGGGGTGTGTTTTACTCCCGGGTCCTGGACAGCAGGGCCAGGGAAACGGAATGGCACCGGCTGACCGTGCGGCGGAAAAGCCTGGGAGACGCTTCGATCCGGTTTACCTTTTACGCGTCGGAGGGCAGGACGCTTCAGGCAGACGGACAGGAAACGGATCTGGAGGATTTTCTCCGGGATTCCGGGCGGAGCTTAAAGGAAAAGGAGGAAGCCCTTCGCCATCTGAAGGTTAAGACCAGCCTCAATCCTGAGGATATCCTGCTCCATGAGATCAAGGGACGGTATTTGTGGTTTCGGATCGAGCTCTTCGGCCAGGGAGAGGAATCCCCGAAGATTTCTCATATGAAAATCTACCTTCCAAAGCAATCCTGGCTGGGGTATCTGCCTGAGGTCTATCAGAGCGATCCGAAGAGCAGGTCCTTTACAGAACGGTATTTAAACCTGTTCCAGTCCCTTTACTCCGAGCTGGAACAGAAGATCGACGGCGTGGCCGCTTACTTTGACCCGGATGTGGCGGAAGGGGAGTTCATGCAGTGGCTCGCAGGCTGGCTGGACATAGAAGACGGTTACATCTGGAACGAGGAACAGCTGCGGCACCTGATCAAAAATGGAGTGCGAATGTACCAGATGAGGGGAACCCGCCGGGGCGTCTCCGATATGGTGGAGCTCTACCTGGGGGAGAGGCCGTACATCGTGGAAAACTTCCAGCTTGAAGGCTCTGAGGGCGAAATCAAAACCGGCGGACTTCTGGCCCGCCTGTACGGAGACAGTTCCTATTATTTTACGGTGGTTGTGCCGGAACGCTGCGTTCCTTCGGTGAAAGAGCATAAAACCCTGCTCAAGATCATCGAAAGCGCCAAACCGGCCCATATGGAGGCAAATGTGGTGGTCTTAAAACCATACATTTTCTTGAATAAATATTCCTACCTTGGCATGAACAGTGTGCTGAACCAATACCGGCCGGCCAATCTGGACGGATTCTCCGCCCTGGCGTTTGCCAACGTCAGCGCGGATACGGAAATAGAATCAGATCAAACCTGATTAGGAGAAAGGATGATAGCGCTTGAAAAATCTAAAATATTTTCCCTTTGAAAGGAACCGCTACTTTTACGGCAAGCTGCTTACTGTCAACGACTTTGAGACGGAGCAGAAATACATGAACGACAAACGCAGGCTGATCAACCGTTTCCTGTACGGCAGCGGCGTGGTTTGCGGCATGAATGTCGTGGGGGTGGATGATACCTCCATTTCCGTGGAGATGGGCCTGGCGCTGGACTTTTCCGGCCGGGAAATCGTAATCGATACGCCGGTGATCAAAAAGCTGAACATGATCGAAGGCTTTGAATCCGATCTGGAAGGGGATAGCGACGCCGGTTATATGTATCTCTGCCTGGAATACGCCGAGCGGGAGAAGGAAGCGGTCCACAGTCTGGCAAGCTCCAATGTCAGATCCACGGGGGAGGTGGACTACAATAAAGTGGCGGAAGGCTACCGCCTCTTTCTGACCACCCAGGAGCCGGAGCACGAAGGCTTTACCATCGCCGACTTTTATCAGGACACCCAGACCGTTTACTGGGGCAACGGCATCCGGGTGAAGCAGGTTCTGCCCAAGTACGTGAGCTCGGGCGGCAAGGCCGAACTGAAGATTCTCGTGGAAAACATGGGGCAGCAGCAGCCCTTCGGCTTCCGGTACGATTTGGATTTAACCTGCCTGGAGGCAGGCGGGAAAAATAAAATCATTATTGATTTCCACGAAAAGGATTTTGCCAAAGCCGGACGGTACGAATTGACCTATGAGCTGAACGCGCTGGCCGTCAAGGATACGGAAGGCGTCGCGGCGGTTTCACCTAAAAACATCAGCCTGTTCATCGGGGAAAAGGAAACAAGCGAAGCGGCAGGCGCCGTCAACCGCTGCTCCATCACCTCCGGCAATGCCAAGAGGGAACTGATGGATCAGTACTACCGGGGAGCCATGGAGGAAATCGTAAAGAATACATATCAGCAGAGCATCTATCTGGCTAAGATCGGCATTATAAAGGCGGGCTCGGCCTATGTGATCGAAAAAATCGAAACCATGCCCTTCAAGCAATATCTCTTCAACAATTCCCTGGCCGCCGCCATCAACGATATTGAAATCGATGAGATAGAAAGGCTGCTGGCCGCCGGCGAGAACAAAAAGGCGGAAAGCGCCGGAGCCGCGGGGTCAAGCGGCGGTCACGGGATCGCTCAAAATGTCGCCACCGGCAGCGTGGTCGTCGACCTGGGAATCGGCGGGATGGAAGGCCAGCGTTTTTTCTCGGAAGAGATATCCCACGGCCTGGGCCTTGGCCCGGTTTTCATAACCCTGGGAGAAGCCTATACCGTAAGCGACGACAGCGAGCTCATCTTCGGCGTTCCCACGGTATTTGAGGATGAGGCGGATACGATCCTCGCCAACGTGGAATTGGCGGCCAAGGCCAACGTCGCCAAGGGGACCTTCGTGATCGGGGCCAGGACCGTCACCACGACCAATGCCCGCAAGCTCAGGGTCCATTGGATCGCCACCCGGGACGATCAGGAAAACCGGTATAACATGGAAACAAAGCGCATTTTCATCAAGCCGGATATGGCCAATGTTGAAGTCAGAGAATCGTGCTATTTTGAAGCCATCTTTGCCAACATCGCCGACAAGCGGATCAAATGGTCGGTGAAGGAGGCCGAGGGCGGCACCATTGACAAAAACGGCATGTATACGGCCCCCAATATCCCCGGCGTCTATGAGATCGTGGTGGAGAGCAAGGCCCAGCCGGATATCAAGGCGTCCACCTTTGTCGTGGTCAGAGAACCGAAGCAAGAAGTGGAATAACCCGAAGGAATGAGGAGAGATCATGCTGATTCATTCACTGAAAAAAGAATACACGGTTTTAAGAGTTCTCAAAACCTCGAGAGATATGGACAGCTCTGTCTGCCGTGAATCGGCTGCGAGGAGAGACCAGACCCAGCTGATCGTCACCGTGAAAAACCCGGATATCATTTACCGGCTCATGCCTTTCTTCGTAGAGCAGCGGAAGGAAAATCCGGCTTTTCAGGACTTTCAGGAGTGCTTTGCCCAGGACGGCAAGCTGTATCTGGTATTCGCTTACCGGGAGAAGCCGACCCTCGCCAGGAAGCTTGCGGAAGGGAATTACTCCTTTCGGGAGCGGCTGGAAATCGGAAAGAACCTTCTGTCGTGGATGGTGCTTCAGCAAATGCCGGACTGCATTCAGTACGATGTGCTTCAGGAGGAGAATTTGCTTTTGGACGACGCCCTGCAGGTCTGCTTCAACTACCAGCTGGAAAATATGGCGGGTTATTTCACCGCCTCCGGCAGCAGGGTTCAGCCCCAGCTGGCGAGAATCTTTAAAGGGATTTTTCAGACTGAAATCGCCGCCCGGTCGGCGGATGAGCTGCCGGTGTTTCTTGAAGAGCTGGAGCAGGGGAATTTTACGGATTACCTTGATATTTACCAGGCCTACAGCAGGCTGTACGACCTGCTAAAGGGCAGGGAGGAACTGGGGCAGCTGGAACCGCAGAACTTCCTGTTCCTCCTGTGGGACAGGATCAAGGGGCTGACCCGATTCCTGAAGCCTGTTCTCGCCGTCATCGTGCTGGCGACGGCATTGGGATATTTGGTTTACACTGCGGCAAACCCGGGCAGCGTGGCGGCCAGCGCCAATCCCGTGATCATAAAAAGCATCGGAACGGTGGAGATCGAAACGCCGGAAGCGGCAGCCGCGGGAGTAACGGCGGCGGAAGAGGCAAAGCCTGTGGAATAAACGGCGGGAGGAGGAAGAAACTTGCGTATTACCGGAGACGGATTCAACCTGAGCAAAATACTGCGCTTCAATTCCCAGCGGATGATTCGAATCGCAACCATGCCGCTGACCCAGGGCTACCGGCGGATTCGGAGGTATTTAAACCCCAATGGGATATCCACCAAGGTCATGGGCGATGTGCGCAAAGGCTTCAAAAAGACCCTCAGCGGCAAACCCTCTTCGCTGAAGGATTATTTTGCGCTGTCCAATTATTACGTGGCGAAAAAGCTGGTCTTTGTGATCGTTTTACTCATGATTCTTTTACCGACCCTGTATATTAAATTTGGCTACCCCTATGTCAAGGCGCACTTCTTTACGGCCACCATGATGGTCAACGCCGCGGAACGGGACAGCTATACCGGCAAGGTCAGGCTGCTCTTGCCGTCCAGCGGGCGGCTGATCTATGAAGGACCTCTGGATAACGGCAGAGTGACAGGCAAGGGCGTTCTGTACGACCTGACAGGCAATCTGGTTTACCGGGGGGCGTTTCTGCTGGAAATGTATGAAGGCGACGGGGAATCCTTTTTCCCCGACGGGCAGACTCAATACAAGGGGACCTTTTCGAAAAACAGCTACGAGGGCTTCGGTTCCCTGTACCGCAAGGACGGCAGCCTGCTCTATCAGGGGGAATTCAAAGGCGGTCTCTATCAGGGGACAGGAAAGGAATATTACAGCAACGGCAATCTTCGATACGACGGAGATTTCATGAAAAATAAATATCAGGGTTCCGGGACGCTTTACGACAGCTCCGGACACATCCTCTATATGGGTGAATTCAAAGAGGGCCTGTATGACGGGCAGGGCACCCTGTATGAAAACGGCGCCGTACTTTACCAGGGAGAATTCGCCTTGGGCAAACTCGACGGCAAAGGCAAGATCTTTTCCGGCAAGCAGGTTCTTTACGAAGGGGAATTTTCGGATAATCAGTATCAGGGAGCCGGCAAGGACTATGATCCGGTGACGGGCATCCTGATCTATGATGGAACCTACGAAAATGGAAAATACAGCGGCCCGGGAAAGATATTCGACCCGCAGACGGGCAATCTGATCTATGAAGGGGACTTTTACAACGGCAATTATGAAGGCGAGGGAAAGCTGTTCGATCCTGAGACCGGCTATCCGCTCTACGAAGGCGGCTTCCGCCTGGGGCGGTTTGACGGAGAGGGGACTCAGTACGACCCGTTCTCCGGAATCGTAGCATACAAGGGCGGATTCCTTCTCGACGCTTATAACGGCGACGGCAGTCTCTACGATTCCGCAAGCGGAGCCCTTTCCGCCCAGGGTGTATTCCAGTCCGGTTCACTGCTGTTTTCCAGTATGCCGCCTGGCGAAACCGGGGACGAAACCGGCGTTATGCCCGGAGACTCAGCCGGCGGTGCGGCTGGGGATGAAACGACAGGCGCGGCGGAAGGTTCGGCCGGAAGTGAAACGGCCGGCGCGGCCGGAGGCGCAGCAGGAGATGGAACGGGAGCGAAAAACTATACCGGACCCACGGCGGGAGACGGGGTGGATTACTTCGCTCTGGCGGCTTCCGATGGGAAAACCGCTCAGGCCGACTTTGCCAAGGCGGGAACAAAATGGGACCTGGAAGAAGGCACGCCGATGGTATACGAAGACGCCGCCGAAAATCTGGGGCTGACGCTACAGCTTGGGAAGGACGGCAAGCTGAAGGGGGTGGATATCTGGAATGATGCGGCCCTTGGCGGAGCGAAGATCGGCATGACCAGAGCGGAGCTGGATAAAGCCCTGGGTTCCGGTGAAGAGGCGCAGGAAGCCATGGGCGAGACCCGCATGGTTTCCATCAGCCAGTCCAACCGTTTTCACGGCCGGATGACCAACCTTTCCGCTGAATCCAAAGTGACCGTCGTAAAGTACAAGACGGGAAGCGGTGTGGTTCAGGCGGTATTTGCCGCCGGCATCGACGGATGCCTGCTGCTGGAGGTGAGAAAATAACGCTATGGNNAAACATATGGGAATTTTAGAGGTCAGCAATGCCCTGGTGGAGTTGCTGCGGGCAAACCTGACGCCCGACATCATTCAGAGCCCCGACGCCATCGGGCTCTGCAGTCCCGACGACAAGGGAGATGTTGTTTTGGGGATCCATTTGTATGACATCCGGGAGAGCGAGGAAATTCGGGGCAATGAGATGCAGAATATCGATGTCAGAAGTCAGAAATACCCACCGGCTTATCTGACTCTCCACTATATGATTACGGCTTATTCCACAGCGGATGTGAAATTCAGGGCGGGAGAGGATCATAAAATTCTGGGCAAGGTTGTGCAGGTCTTTCACGACAACTCTGTTCTGAACCCCGACACCTTAAAGCCCGTGGAGAAAGCGGAGGAGTTTACCCTGCGCATCCGGATGGCAAATCTGGAGGTGGAGGAGAAGCAGCGCCTCTGGAATTTCCCCAACAACCCTTCCCGGGTGTCCCTTTTTTACAGGGTCGGGCCCGTGGAAGTCGAGTCGGATCGGATCAAGGGTGTTCAGAGAGTTGTTCAGACGGATTGGACAGTAAGGGAGAATGAAGAAGATGAGCGGAGCTAAGGCAGGATTCGCCCGCAGAGTCGCGGTGGCGGTGCTGGTTTTGGACGACTTTACCGATCAGGTATTAAAGGGACCGGCTATCGAGGTATCCGTTCCCGGCATGATCGGAAAACCCATTCGCAAAAGCGACGGGTACTTCGTGTTCACGACGGAACATGGACCGATCCGGCAGATCGAAGTCCGGTCCATGTTCTATGTCAGGGAAATCGTGGATGTGGATCTGACCCGGCTGAACCCCCTTCAGCCAGTGGTCAGAATCCGTTTAAAGCCCAACCGCCGCTATGGGATGGCAGGTTCCGCCACATGCCTGGAGGGCCGGGCGGAGCCCGGCAGTGAAATCCGACTGATTTATGGAAAGCATCCCTATCCCCTGAGGCTGCTATATGACTATCATAATGAACAGCGGGTGATCCACTTATTCGACCCCGAGAAGCGTGAATTGTCCGGCAAGGTTCTGGCCATACAGGGGAAGGAGCATCCGGAGCCTGAAATTTTTCGCATCTTGGAAATGACCGACCGGGAGCAGGGCGTTTGCCTGATCGACCGGAATTTAAAGAAGGATTATAAAAAAATCGGCGCCGTCGTCCATCCGGTCTATATGACTCATGCCGATGAACAGGGGGATTACTGTCTCTTCCTGAAGGATCTGAATGAAAAGGAAGGAATCTGCACCGTGCAGGCGACAGGCGCAAAAACGGTTCGGAGGGAATGGAGCCTGACTGCGAATAAGATGAACAGACTGGATCTGATAGAATAAAGGAGACAACTTATGGGAATGTGTGTATGCGGCGGGGCAATGTTGAAATGCGCCTTCGGGGCGGCGCCGTCGACCTTTATGGTAACGCCTCAAAATCAGGTTATGAGCTCGATGCCCATAGCTACCATTATGGATAACAAGCCGATGGTGAACATCCTTCCCTTCGGCATGTGCCAGTCTATGGCAAACCCGCAGGTGGCGGCCGCTACGGCGGCGGCTTTGGGAGTTCTCACCCCCATGCCCTGCATCCCCAACACGACTGCGCCCTGGACCCCGGGCTCGGCCACGGTGATGATCGGAAATTTTCCCGCCTTAAACAATTCATCGACTCTGATGTGCATGTGGGGCGGCGTGATTCAGATAAACAATCCGGGTCAGCAGACCATTCAGATCCCGTAAAGGAGGTAGAGGTATGCGCCGAAGAGGCATAAAGCTGGTGATATTGGCATTGGTCGTTTCGATGATCGGAAGCCTGGGTCTGACTTATAAGTTCTCCGCCAGGGAACTGTCTTTTGTCGCGGATTCCCTGGCCGCAGGTGAGAAAGTATATTTGATCGACGACAACGATAAGGAAATTCATATTCTGGAAACCGATTCCGGAGGAAAGATCACGGGGGATATCTCCCTGCCCAAACAAAAAGACGGGAACTTCACGGTTTTGGATTATCTGAATATGGATGACGGGCAGGTTTATGTTTATAAGAGAGAACAGGACATTGTGAGCAGCCGGACCGTTTCGGAAAATGTCTATCTCTGCAATTTTGCCAAAGGAAAGCTCAAGCTGGCCTGGAAGCTTCCCGTTGAAGCATCGGCGGGGGACCTTGCCGGGCCCTCCGGACAGACTATCTTTGACGTTAAAGTCGCCGGTGGCGTGCTGACCTATTTTACGGTGGATAATACCGCGAAAAACAGCTTTACGGCCCAGGCCACGCTCCACAGCGCAGGGCCTGATTCGGATAAGCCTGCGGAAACCGCCCGGGTCAACTACGATATCGGCATTGGATTTACAGATCTTTACTATGGGGAAAACGGCGATATCGTCTTTACCACCCCCAACGGGAATATTTTTAAAGCTCCCGCCGCCCAAAGCGCGGCAGCGCTTTCTTCGGAGGAATCGGGTCAGGACGAGGCGACACGGTTGACCAGCGGCGCTTTGCCCGCCTCAGACGGAGGTTCCGCCGGGGCAGGTGAGACGAAAACTCCAGAGGCGAAGAAGGAGCTCAAGGCTACGGCTGCACCGGAGGAATCGCCCGCTCCACAGGATCCGACGGTTCTGCCGGCATCAGCCTCTCCGGAAAAATCCACTCTGCCGGAAGAACCTGCCGGGGCGGTTGAATTCGGACGGGAGCCGGCGGAACCCCAGGCAGCGGCAGAAGAGCCTGTCGCACTCCAACCGACAGATGGAGAACCGGCGGGACCACAGGCAGAGGTCGGGAGTCCCGGCGAACCCCAGCCGACATCCGGAGGGACCGAGGCCGAATCGAAAAAATCCGTCGCGCCGGCCGCGCCAAAGACCCTGGCTGATCTCCCTGACAAGGAATCGCCGCCTGTGCAGAGATCGCCTGTGGACGTGGTCGAGNNGATACCCGTT
Organism: Firmicutes bacterium UBA7709; assembly: GCA_002482405.1. The sequence continues at coordinate 17,669 of DLFX01000046.1, forward strand.
TACTCTCCCGCCGCTGAAAATGCGTCTGGGCCGCGGGAAATACTGCAGATTTATCCCATCGATGGCAGGAGCTCGCAGTTGGCCAATTTTTCCGCCGACGGTAAAAATACGATTTATTTCAGAGATCTGCAAAGGGCAGGATTTTATAAGATCGATCTGGCTTCGGGCGGTGGAAGCGCCTTTCCGCTCGAAT
>DLFX01000251.1:0-2481 GCA_002482405.1 Firmicutes bacterium UBA7709
TATAGGCCATGGCCTATAACTCTCTAACCCTTTAACTCTTTAAATTACATAGAACGGCTCCGACTTTTCCCTGTAACGGTTCACCAGATCCTCAAGGGTAATGTTGTCGACAACATTTTCCACCGCCCGCTGGATCTTCTCCCAGACTTCCTGGGTAACGCATCCGGCCGCCCTGTCACAGGACTCTTCGCCGTCCAGACAGCTCACGGGAGCGAGGCTCCCCTCCATCTGGCGCAAAATCATGCCCACCGTATATTCTGCCGGGGCTTTTGCCAGCATGTATCCGCCCTGGGCGCCCCGGACGCTCCGTACAAACCCGGCCCGATTCAGCTGGGTAATGATCTGCTCCAGGTATTTTTCCGAGATATCCTGCCTCGCCGCAATATTTTTGATGGATATATATTCACCGGTATTATTGATAGCGAGATCAAGCATAAGGCGCAGCGCATATCTGCCTTTTGTTGATATTTTCATTTCTTATTCACCGCCGTTTAGTTTTTAGTCTTTCCAATTAGTTTATTACTTTTTCATGTGACTTAATATACCCATATGATACAATAGGAAAACTAGGAATACAATAAAAAGTTTAGACAAGCGCCGCAAAACGGGAAAAGTTTATGATATACTACATGGTATGTATGCATTTTAGGAAAGGAAGGAAAACGGATCCATGTCGACCAGAGGCAGCGTATTAAAAGCGCTGGAAGAAAATAAGGGAGCCGCAATTTCAGGAGAGGAGCTGGCGAACCGGCTTTCCATCTCGAGAGCCGCAATCTGGAAAGCGATCCAGGAGCTGCGCAGGGAAGGATACCGCATTGACGCCATAACCAACAAGGGCTATTGCCTCGCGACCGACAGCGACGTGCTCTCCACGGAAGGGATACTCCCCTATCTGAACGTTGATTCCATCCCTGTAACCGGCAATCCCGCGACGATAACCGGCGATTTCGCGATGGCAACCGGCTCCATGGCCGACCGCATTCACGTGTTCAAATCCGTAGAATCCACCAATCTGACCGCGAAGAAGATGGCCCTTGACGGCGCGACCGCCGGAACGGTCGTCATAGCGGAGGAACAGACAAAGGGCAGGGGCCGGATGGGCCGCAGCTTTTACTCTNNGCGGAATCTATATGAGCTTCATCCTTGCTCCCCGGTTCGATGTTTCAAAATCGGTGCTGATCACCACGGCGGCTTCCGTAGCGGTCTGCAGGGCCATCGAGGAAACGACGGGGATATCGTGCCGGATCAAATGGGTCAATGATATATATAAAGGTGAGAAAAAGATATGCGGCATCCTGACAGAGGCCGTGACGGATTTTGAAAGCGGCCATATCGAATACATTGTGCTGGGGATCGGCATCAATTACAATACGCCAAGGTCCGCCTTTCCAGAGAATATTTCCGTCGTCGCCGGTTCCCTGTTTGAGGATTCGCCCACCGGCCCGGATTCGGAGGATGTCTGCAACACAGCATTACACGGAATTAACAAGCAGGGCACCCGCAACCGGCTCATCGCCGAGGTGATCAATCAGGTCATGGCAATCAACGAACGCCTTGAGTCAAGGGATTTTATCCCGGAATACAAGCGACGCTCCCTCGTTCTGGGGAAGGATATCCTGATCATTCCCGCTGCCGGCCCCGACGGGGAACGCGACCTGGAAGCCGGGATACCGGCTGCCGCGGTGGATATAGACGGAGACGGAGGCCTTGTGGTGCGCCACGCGGACGGCCGCCTTCAAACGCTGAACACGGGAGAAATCAGCATACGGACAAGGAGGCAACATGTACAAACTGATCGTTAGTGACCTGGACGGAACCCTGTTGAACGACGCCAGCGCACTTTCAGAATATTCCAAGGAGGTCATCCATAGAGCTTCGGAGCAGGGGGTCGATTTTATGCTGGCGACAGGAAGGCTTTTCGGAGGCGCCAGGATGATCGCAAAAGAATTGAATCTGAACACTCCAATTCTCGCGTGCAACGGCGCCCTCATAAAAGAGGCGGAAGGAAAGCTGCTGTATGGGAAACCGCTCCGGGAGGAAGCCCTGAGGACGGTTTTTCGGCTGCTGGAAGAGAGAAATCTGTATTTTCACTGTTATAGCGAGGACAGCTTCTATACGAAGAAAATCAGAAGGAATCTGTTTTCCTTCTATGACGCTCTCATCGACCTGCCGGAAGAGGACCGGTTCCCCATGGTGGAAATCGAGCCGGCGGACCTCATCGGGAAGGATGCGATCTATAAGATCCTTGTAAGATGCGAGGGCGCGGCTGCCAGAAAGGAGCTTTACAACACCTTGATTGGAATCGATGGCGTTTCCGTCACCGTCTCCTTTAATGACACCTTTGATATCTGCGCGGACCAGGTCAGCAAGGAAGCTGCCGTCGAGCGCTACGCCTCCGGGAAGGGGATCGATCCGTCGGAGATTATCTGCTTTGGGGACAACTACAACGATATCGGCATGATCCGGTACGCCGGTCTCGGG
>DLFX01000251.1:2513-13643 GCA_002482405.1 Firmicutes bacterium UBA7709
TGACGGCCAGCAACAATGAAAACGGTGTGGCAAAAGCCATTGAAAAGTTCGTGTTTAAATTGTAAAGCCCGCATCCGCGGGCTTTTCCGTTCATTCAGGCGGTCCAAGTTCAGCAGACCTTTTCCCCTTTAACTGTTCCGGTTCACCTCGTGAAAGGTCTTGAGGTTTCCGATCTTTTGGCTGCNNAATCTCGTCGACCTCATCCAGCCCGATCTGCTCATACACCATCAGCACCGTCAGGTGGTACAAAAGATCGCAGATCTCATTTTTGACGTCGCTCAGGGCCGCTTCCCTCGCGTCATCCCCCGCGGCGTCAACGTTCTTTGCGGCGATGATGACCTCGCTGCATTCCTCCCCGCATTTTTTCAGGATCTTATCCAGCCCTTTTTCAAAGAGATAGCAGGTGTAGGAATTTTCGGCAAAGTTTCTGCGCCGGTCCAAAACCACCTGATAGAGTTCCCTCAGGGCGTTATCGTTCTCTTCCCGCTTCTTGGCCTTCAAAAGCTTTTCCTTTTCATCCTTCGTTCGAAAATCAGCCAGTCCCGCCTCCTGATAAAAACAGGTCTCGTGGCCCGTGTGACAGGCGGGGCCGGTCTGTTCCACCTCGATCAAAAGCGTATCTTCATCGCAGTCCGCCGTGACGGTGACCACCTTCTGAACATGGCCGGAGGTCGCCCCTTTGTTCCACAGCTCATTTCTGGAACGGCTGAAAAACCAGGTATAGCCTGTTTCAATGGTTTTCTCCAGGCTCTCTTCATTCATATAAGCCAGCATCAGGACCTTTTTCGTGTCCCTGTCCTGAACGATGGCCGGAATCAGAGGCGCCTTAATAAAATATTTCTTGATGTCCATATTCCGTCTCCTATCATTAATATTACAGAATCAATAGCGCAGGGAATTTTTCCTGTGGCTAGGCGCGGCGGACGAAGGCGAGGACGCGTACACAGACGTACGCAAGCGAGCCTGAGGACGCCAGCAACAACGCCACAGGGAAAATTAACGGGCAAGAAGCCGTACCGGCTGCCCGCTGTTTTCTAATTCCATTTTGACCTGATCCACCGTCAATTCCCCGTAATGAAAAATAGAAGCCGCCAGCGCCGCGTCGGCGGAAGTCTTTTGAAACAGCTCCGTAAAATCGGCGAGCTTTCCGCAGCCGCCCGAGGCGATCACCGGGATGTTGACGACGCCGCAGATCGCGTTGAGCATATCGATGTCAAAGCCCTGCTTTGTGCCATCGGCGTCCATCGAGGTCAGGAGGATCTCGCCCGCTCCCAGATCTTCCGCCTGGATTGCCCATTTTACCGCGTCCAATCCCGTATCGATCCTACCGCCGTTGATAAATACGTCATACCGGTTCGGCCCGACTTTTTTTGCGTCGATGGCGACTACCACGCACTGGCTTCCGAATCTGGCGGCGGCTTCGGAGATGATGGCGGGATTGCGGATCGCGGCAGAGTTCACCGAAACCTTGTCGGCCCCGGCGAGAAGCAGGCTGCGAAAATCCTCCGCGGTCCGGATGCCGCCGCCCACAGTCAGCGGAACAAACACGTTTTTAGCCGTTCTTTTTACGACGTCCAGCATGGTGCCCCTTCCCTCATGAGTTGCGGTAATATCCAAGAACACGATTTCATCCGCGCCCTGTTTGTCATATTCAATGGCGCACTCCACAGGATCGCCCACCTCTTTGATTCCTATAAAGTTGATCCCTTTTACCACCTTGCCGTCCTGTACGTCAAGGCAGGGAATAATTCGTTTTGCAAGCATTGCGGCTCTCCTTTTTTGTCCGGACGAGAATAGCAGCGATTCTGCTTCCGTTCCAATAATTTTATAGTTTGCAGTATTTGATCACTTCCGCGAGGGAAAGGGTCCCTTTATATATGGACTTTCCGCAGATGGCGCCGTAAAGGCCCATCTCTTTCAAATCGACGATATCCTGGATGATGTGGATTCCTCCGCTGGCGATGACGTCACAGCTCACCGCGCCGTTGATTCGGGAAAGCTGCTCCAGATTCGGCCCCGACAAGGTCCCATCCTTTGAGATATCTGTAAAGATGATGTACTTTATTCCGATGGATTCCATCTTCTTTGCAAGATCCAGATAGTTGATATCGCTGTCGTCAAGCCATCCGCCGCCTGAAACCATTCCGTTCCTGGCGTCGATCCCCACGGCGATCCTGTCTCCGTATTTCTCCGCCGCAGTCCTGACCAGATCAGGCTGGGTAATGGCGGCGGAGCCGATGATCACGCGGGAAATTCCCTGTTCCATGTAGTAATCGATGCTTTCGAGGGTGCGGATCCCCCCGCCCAGCTCCACCTTCAGTCCGGTATTCTTCGCTACCCGGAGAAAAATCTCGCTGTTCTTCAGGCCGCCTTCCTTCGCTCCGTCCAGGTCCACCATGTGAATCCATTGGGCTCCCGCTCTCTGAAACGCCAGGGCGGTCTCCAACGGATCGACCGCCACCTTCTCAGCGGTGGCAAAGTCGCCCCGGGTCAGTCTCACGCACTGTCCTTCCTTTATATCAATCGCCGGTAAAATAATCATCCTCGTTCTCCCATCATTTCTGTCATTTCGCCGCCGCTTCCCCGGCGGATTAACCGTAATATTATTTCAGTTCACTGAAATTCTTCAACAGTTTTAGGCCGATTTCACCGCTCTTTTCCGGGTGAAACTGGGTCCCGTAAATATTATCCTTGAAAACCAGCCCCGGAATGTATTGGCCGTACTCGCTGTAAAGGGAAACATACCGCTTTTCCGTCTCGGCTTTATAGGAATGAACATAGTAGAACCGGGCGCCTTCCTTGACCCCCTCCGCCAGTTCGCACCTGTTTTCAATCCTGACGTCGCTCCAGCCTATGTGGGGTATTTTCAGGCCGGGCGCCTCAATGCGGCTGACCTCTCCCGGAATCAGACCGAGGCCCTTTACCTTCTTAAATTCGTAGCCGTAATCGAAGAGAAGCTGCATTCCAAGGCAGATCCCCAGAAATGGCTTCCTACCGGCTTCTTCCACGATGGCCGGCACCAGTCCCGAGCGCTGCAGCATCCCCATTGCGTCGGGGAACGCCCCCACTCCGGGGAGGATCAACCGGTCTGCAAGCTTTATCTCCGCCGCAGAGGCCGTTATGATATTTTCCAAGCCGAGAAAATCCAAAGCGTTTTTCAGGCTGAACAGGTTGCCTGCTCCGTAATCTATAATTGCTATCATCGCTATAAACTCCCTTTGGAGGAGAGCAGCCCGCTCCCCTCAATCTTGACAGCCGCCTTCATGGCGTGGGCAAAGGCCTTAAAGACCGCCTCCGCCTTGTGGTGGTCATTCTTTCCATAGAACAGATTGATATGCAGCGTGACCAGGGCGTTCATGGCAAATGCCCTGAAGAATTCTTCCACCATGGCCGAGTCCATATCCCCAAGGCGATAATCGCCGAATTCCGCGTTGAATACCAGAAACGGTCTGCCGCTGACATCGACGCTGCAGGAAGCCAGCGCTTCATCCATGGGGATCGTAAAGCTCCCGTAGCGCTCGATGCCGATCTTATCGGAAACGGCCTCCCCAAAGGCCTTGCCCAAAGCGATCCCGATATCCTCGATGGAGTGATGGCAGTCCACCTCCAGGTCCCCCTTGCAGGATATCGACAGATCAAAGCCGCTGTGCACGGCGAAAGCGGTGAGCATGTGGTTGAAAAAACCAACTCCGGTGTCAATTTGGTTCTTCCCGCTGCCGTCGACGTTCAGGGTCAGTTCAATCCTGGTCTCCTTTGTTTCCCTTTTTATATAACCTTCTCTCATAGCGTTACCCTCCTCTATTTCGGCGTCTGCCTGATCATGCTCCCCGTTATAATATCTCTGCCAGCGCCTGAAGCAGGCAGTCGTTCTCTTTCCTCGTCCCCGCGGTTATTCTGAGGTAGTTTCCCAGCCTTCTCACGATGATAGACCTTTTTTTCAGCCCTTGGAAAACGGATTCCGCATCCCCCATCTCCACATAGACAAAATTCGTATCGGGTTTGACGACTCTCCTGATGCCGCTTCTTTCTTCCAGTCCCAGCAATCCCTGATACAGGTAATCCCGGGACTTCCTGATCTCATCTACGGCTTTTTTAATGTAATCGGGATTTGAAAACACCGCGCAGCCGGCGGCCTGGGTCAGGGCGTTGACGTTGTAAGGCGATCTGACACAGTGCAGCGCCCGGACAATTTTCTCCGAGGAAACGGCGAAGCCCAGGCGGATTGCCGCCAGCCCCAGCGCTTTGGAGCAGGTTTTCAATATGATCAGGTTGTCGTATTTTTCCGCCACCTTTATGACGGACTGATCGGAAAAATCCATATACGCTTCGTCGATGATAACGAGGGCGTCGGTGTTTTCCACAATGTGCAGCACATCCTCCCGCCCCATGACCAGGGATGTGGGACTGCAGGGGTTGGAAAGAATGATGGCGGCGGGGTCGGCGTCGTCGATGGCGTCCAGAACATCCCCGGCCGTCAGGATCAGATCTTCCTTCTTCTCCACAATGGCGTTTGTCTTTTCATAGATTTCTCCGTAGTATCGATACATGGAAAAATCGGGCAAAAAGGTCAGCAGCCTGTCCTTGGGTCTCAGAAACGCGCCGAGGATCACGGTGATCAGCTCGTCGGATCCGTTTCCCGCGACGACGCTGGAGGGACCGATCCCGTAGTATTGGGCAAATTTCCTGCACAGCTCCGTCGCCATGGGATCGGGGTAACGGTTCAGCTTCACCCCGGAAACCGCGGAGAGGATCTGCTCCCCCAGGATCTCTCCCGGATCGATAAAGCTCTCGTTGGCGTCCAGCCTGATCTTATAGTCCCCTGTGATGGCGTCATAGGGCGTCAGATTTTTTACTTTATTGTTCAATTTATAGGTCATCTTATTCAAACCTCTCAAACCTTATTTTGATGGAATTGGCGTGGGCGGAAAGCCCCTCTTTCTCCGCGATGGTGATGATATCCTCCCGGTCCTCCGCCAGCGCTTCCCTCGTGTAGAAGGTATAGCTCATCTTCTTGACGAAGCTGTCAACTCCGAGAGGCGAGGAAAACCTTGCGGTGCCCGAGGTAGGCAGCACGTGATTGGTCCCCGACATGTAGTCTCCCAGAGGTTCCGGGGCATATTCGCCGCAGAATACGGAACCGGCATTTTTGATCCGGGACAGCAGCCTCATGGGCTCCTTCACCATCAGCTCCAGGTGCTCCGGCGCGATGGCGTCTGCCAGCCGTACCATTTCCTCCTCATCCTTGCAGATGATAACGGCGCCGAATCCGGCAAGAGACTGCTCTATGGTTTCTTTTCTCGAAAGACCCTTCATCTGGATTTCGATTTCTTTTAAAGTATCCTCCGCGACTTTCCGGCTGGTGGTGAGCAAAACCGCCGACGCCATGGGATCGTGTTCCGCCTGGCTCATGAGGTCCGACGCGACGTAGGCCGGATTTGCCGCCTCGTCCGCCAGCACCAGAATCTCGCTGGGGCCTGCGATCATGTCGATATCCACCTGCCCGAACAAAAGCTTTTTGGCTGTCGCCACGAAAATGTTGCCTGGCCCGACGATCTTATCCACGGCGGGAAAGGTTTCCGTTCCGTAGGTGAGGGCCGCCACCGCCTGGGCTCCTCCCGCCAGAAATACCCGGTCTACTCCCGCCAGGTATGCCGCGGCCAGGATGTCGGGATTGGACTTGGGAGTCACCATGATGATTTCTCCGACTCCTGCAAGCTTCGCCGGAACAGCGTTCATCAGCACGGTGGACGGATAGGCCGCGGTGCCTCCCGGAACGTAAATTCCCACTCTGGAGAGTCCCCTCACCGTCTGTCCCAGAATGACGCCTTTCTCTTTTTTTATCTCATATCCCTGCCGCACCTGTTTTTCGTGATACGCCGTGATGTTCTCCTTTGCCCGCTCCAGGGCCTTTTTCAGGAATGGATCCGCACTTTCATAAGCCTGCTTCATCTCTTCCCTTGTGACCTCGAAACGGTCGGGACAGGCTCCGTCAAACTTCATGCAAAAGCTTCTGACAGCCTCATCTCCCTTTTCCCTCACCTCGTCGATGATCTTCAAAACCGCTTCGTTGGCGGAGAGGCTGATTTTTCCGGCTCTTTTTTTCATTTCGTCAAGGAATTCAAATTCCCTTTTATTATCCGAATAGATAATTTCCATAGGGGTCACCTTACCCTTTCCTGAATCTCGGCGATCAGCCTGTCGATCTCCGCCTTTTTCAGCTTCATGCTGGCGACGTTCACGATCAGACGGGCGGATACGTTCCGGATCTCTTCGATGATCTCCAGACCGTTTTCCTTCAGGGTCGTTCCCGTTTCCACGATATCCACGATGCCGTCCGCCAGGTCGAGGAGCGGCGCCAGTTCCACCGATCCCTCGATCTTGATGACCTCGACGTCCATTCCCTTCGATTCAAAATATGAGCTGGCGACTCTGGGATACTTGGTGGCGATGCGTTTCGTGCGGTACCCGCTGTAGAAATCCGAGCCCTTCGGCACGGCCAGGGCAAACCGGCATTTTCCGAAACCCAGATCCATCACTTCGTAAAAGGTCCCGCCGCTTTCCACGATGGTATCCTTCCCTACGACGCCCAAATCGCAGACGCCATGCTCCACATAGGTGATGACATCGGCCGCTTTGGCGAGCACCACTTCCATATTCCTGTCGGGAACGGAAAGGAGCAGCTTCCTCCCTTTTTCTTTAAGCTGGGACGTGTCATAGCCGATTTCGCCGAAAAGGTTTATGGTGCTGGATTCCAGCCTGCCCTTTGTCAGGGCGATCCGGATGCCGCAGGCTCCGCTCTTGCCCTCTTCCGTTTCCGAACCGCCCTCCTTCAGAAGGCGCGAGGCAAGTTGATCCACATTGATACCGAAGCCGATGGCCGGCAGGCTCTCCCCAAAGTCCTTGAACAGTTCATCGTACCGGCCCCCTGAGAGAACGGGTTCCCCTGCCGAGGAAATATACCCCCGAAATATCAGGGAGCTGTAATATTCAGCCTGGTGAACCAGACCGAAGTCGATCATCACCTTATCCAGACGGAGATCCACAAGGCCCTGGAATATCCGCTCCAGATAGGAAAGCATCTCCAGCAGCTTTTCATCATATCCGTCGAAAAGCTTCCGCGCTTTATCCAATGCTTCCCGCCCCCCGAAGAGCTTCGGCAGCTCCTTAAGGATTTCCTTCGTCCGGCTTTCCGGAAAGGATTCCAGGATATCCGAAAGCCCGGCGTAGTTCTTGGACGCGATAAGGGAATGAATGGTTTCCTTCTGCTCCGCGGTGGCGTTCAAATCATCCATCAGCAGCTTATATATCCCGATATGGCCCATCTCAACCCTGAAATCGTCCACACAGCAGGAATTCATCGCCTCCATCCCTGTCGCGAGAATCTCGATATCCGATTCAAAGGAAGAAAGCCCCACAAGCTCGATGCCCATCTGCATAATCTCGCTGCTCTTCCCGGCCAGCGACCGCTGTTGACGGTAGATCCGCTGAGCGTAGTAAAGCCGGATGGGAAGCGCGTAGCCCTTGAGCTTGGTAGCGGTGAGCCGCGCGATTGGGATGGTGGAATCGGGTCTCATGGCAAGGAGCCTCCCCTTGTTGTCGATGAGTTTGTACATGCTCTCCTGGGGGAAGTACATGGAATTGGAGGAAAACACGTCGTAAAACTCAAGGCCCGGGGTGATCACCTCCTGATAACCTTTTCCCTCAAAGGCCTCCCTCAGTGTTTCTATGATTTTCCGCTGTGCCGCACATTCCTGAAACAGCAGGTCCTTTGTGCCCTCCGGGGTGATACGGTCATATTTTTTCATCTTTGATTCCTCTTTCTGGTGGTATATATGTCAATTATATGAATTGTTTTATTACGTTACTATATTATCGCTTTAAAGTAATAAAGTCAAGAATTAATTTAATAGATTATTCAATTGACATCTTAGCTAACTCTGCTATAATATAGCTAACAAATCATTTTATACCTAACTTTTTTAAAACAGATCGAAAATGAGGTGAGAGAGATGCGGATTTCATCCACAGAAATTCAAAACAACTTCGGAAAATATTTAAAAATCGCTTCGGATCTGGAGGACGTGATCGTGACGCGGAACGGAAGAGACGTAGCGAAGCTGACGGTCTGCGACGACCGGCCTGAGGTCCGGGAGGAGGCTGTCAATTATTATTTCAACCGGGAAGGAAAAATGACCTACCTTGAGTTCCTCGCCCTGACGGAAAATTCGGACCTTCGCTACGAGTACATCGACGGGGAGGTATACTGCCTGGCCGCCCCCAATTACAAGCACCAGATCGCCGTAAAACAAATCTTTTTCACTTTCGGCACTTGGTTTAAGGGAAAAAAATGCATTCCCCTGACTTCTCCTTTTGACGTCACCCTGTCGAGGTATAAGGACAACATCAACGTGGTGCAGCCGGATATCATGGTGCTCTGCGATACGAAAAAAATCGATGAAGAGGGAAAATATCACGGCGTCCCTACCCTGGTGGTTGAAATCCTGTCCGATTCCACCCGGAAAAAGGACATGCATAAGAAGCTCGATCTCTACACGGACACCGGGATCAGGGAGTACTGGATGGTCGATCCGAAAAAGGAAGAGGTCTATTTATACACCTTTGAATCAAAGGAAATTAAAGACATTAAAGTTTTCGAAAGGAATATGACGGTAAAATCCATCTGCTTTGAAGGGCTGGAAATCGAGGTTGCGGAGATTTTCTCGGTGTGAGAAAAGGATTTTTCTGCTGCCGCGTGAGAAAAGGATTTTGCCGCTGCTGCCCGCTTTTCTTCCGCGTCAGATCTCGTCAAAGGAAACGGGCGTAACACCGTCAATATGTATCGTATACCCGCGACCCGGATCGGGCACCCATTGAAAAAGGTTCTTTTCGGAATCGGGGAAGCAGAACCGCATGATCTGGGAAATCACACCGCCGTGACAGACGACGATGCTGTTTCCGTCGAAGCTTCCCTTGCTCTTATGCTTCTCCAGTATTTCAGTAAATCCCTTCGTGATCCTGTTGGAAAAATCGCTCCGGCTTTCGCCGCTTGGGCAGGGCGTGATACCGTCCGCGTCGCCAATCCAGGACTGATAATCCGCGTCTTCGATTAGTTGATTGTGGGTTTTCATTTCGAATTCGCCAAAATCGTATTCCTTCAGCTCCGGCACCGCGAAATGATCCCTGCAGCCGTAGATCAGAAAAAAGGTCTGTTCCGTGCGAAGCAGGCCCGTTGTATAAAGATATGCGCCGTCCGCTTTCGGGTATGTTCCCATGGCGGCAAGCCCGGAAATCAAATCGATGCCCTCATTGGTCAGCGGCAGGTCCGTGCTGCCGTAATATACTCTGGCCTTTACCCCTTCCGTTGTTCCATGCCTTATCAGATGAATTTTTCCCATTATTTTATCCTTTGAGGAAGCCCGCAGAACACCCGGGTCACTTCCTTCGCTTCCTTTCCCAAATATGTCAGAGTACGCCCTGTCATTTCCCGCCAGGCCCGCAGTTCCTTATCAAGAGGAACGACGCCGGATGAAATATCGNNAGATGAAAACCGTGTCCTCCCACTCAGCGCGGTTCTCCCGCAGGTAGTCCCCGGCTTCCTTTCCGCAGCGCATGCAGCACAGCACGAATTCCTCCAGCCGGTAAACGGCTTTCTTTTTAAAATCTATTGCGAGGCGGTCAATCGAAGGGCCATCTGTTCCGGTGTCATCAATTGATGGGCCATCGCAGGAAAAAATATCCCCGTCTCCGAGACCATAGCGTTCTTTCGCATAATCCAGCTTTCCCTGATAAGCTCCGCCAAAAATCAAATGCATCGGTTCTTTCCTCCTACACCAACAGCGCCAGCACCACGACGGCAAAACCCTCTCCCACGGTAAGGGCATAGCCGGCCAGATCGCCTGAAACTCCCCCGAGCTGCCGGACCGCGCCGAGCATCGCCGCAAGATAGGCGAGAACAGCCCCCGCCATCACCAAAAAAACAGACCAGTCAGCCGCCTTTCCCAACATCCCCGTGCCTATCGCAAGGGAGACTAAAATTGCAGCAAGACCCATCAGGCAGACCGCCGCCACTTCCGCCGCCGGCTTTTTCACTTCCGGCTCCTGACGATACTGGCTGTGATCAAGGGGTTTTCCCCCAAGGACCGCGATGGCGGAACAGCACCTGGTGATCACCGGAATCAGGATCAAAGCGAGCATAGGATCGCCATTTGCGACGCCGAGGGCCTGTTTGAAATGAAGCTGCTCGATCACAACAGACATGGATCCGAAGCAGAAAACAAACAGCACCGCGACAGAAATCACCGCAAAGGCCCCCGTGTGAGGGTCTTTCAGGATTTGCAGCTTATCCTTGAGGGGCCGCCTTGAAAGGAGCGCGTCCGAGGTGTCCATAAAGCCGTCAAGGTGAATAAATCCCGTAATCAGATAGGGGTAAAGCATCATCGCCGCGGCTTGCAGCTGAAACGGAATATCCGTCCAATCCAGAAGCAGCCAGAGCCCATACCAGATCAGGCCGATCACCAGCCCTACCAACGGAAAAAAGACCAGCATCAGTCGGCGGGCCTTTTCGTTCCACGGGCGATAGGGGCAGGGAATGGAAGAAAACATCCCCAGCGACATGAAAAAAGCTTGAATATATTTCAAATTGCAAGTTCTCCTATAACCTTCTGCCCGGGCTGAAACCGACGGGCACAATTTCATCGTCTTACTTTATCCGCTGTATGTGCCCGTAAGCGACCTCGATCACCGCATCGCATTTTTGGGCCAGCGCCCGGTCGATCCACGCAAGCCCTTTGCGGTAGAGCTCCGTCAGTTCATCGTATTGAACGGCGTCGGAATAGATGTAATCGGACACAAAGACGACGTTTCCGCTCTTCTCCGCAAGGGTCACCAGTTCTTCAGCCACCCGCAGGTATGCCGTCCGGTCGACCTCAAATCCGGCGGAACCGTCCTGCCGGCCGCTCGGCGCAGAAGAATCGTCCCGCTGGGCGGAGTCGAACATCTCGTTGGATAACAGCGCGGTAACGCTGTCCAGGAGAATGCTTCCTGAAAAATCAGCGTCAAGGGCTCCGATGCCGCGGCTCCATTCCAGAGTCGTAAAGCCCCAGCCTTCTCTCTCCTGCCGGTGGCGCAGAA
>DLFX01000251.1:13672-20185 GCA_002482405.1 Firmicutes bacterium UBA7709
CCGCCCTCTGCCTGCTGCTTTGCAAGCTGCTGGGCATAATATGATTTTCCGTTTTTGCAGCCTCCGCTGATAAAGATATTCAACAGTTCCTCCGGTTTCAGATATTATCTTATCCTATTCTACCATCAAGTCCGGCTATATGGCAAGCCCCGTGGGCTGGATCAACTGAAGGAGCAGCTCCTCGTCCTCTGCGCTCAAGGCGATATGATTCTTTTCCGCCAGAGCGGACAGATCGCCGGTACAGTAAGTCGATTGCGCGTTGCGGAGGAATTGATCGTACTTTTCGCCATACCTGTCCATGAGCAGGTCTTCCAGGTTGATTCCGCCAATTCCCTCGGAGGAGAATCCGGAGATTTTCAAGCGGTTCAGCAGCTGTTTTACCGCGTAGACGTTGATGATCCGGGCCCATAATTGCCCGTTTTCCGGTTCGGCATCCCATTGGGAAGGGTCCGCCTGAAAGTCTTTCCGGTCAAATTTTGACTTCAGATATTCCAGCTTTGAATTTTCAGGTTCGACGACCGTTTCATCAATGATAAAGCCCTTGTTTTTAAACTCTTCGATCTTTGTATAATGTATACCCAGATGGCCGTCGCAAGACTGTATGTATTCCGCTTCCCGCGGTGTCACAATTCCCGCCGTATCCCTGAACGCGTTGTAAACCACGGAATAGTCCCGGTTAAGCTGGTATGGAAACACAAAATTGTACGCTGATGGTTTCATTTTTTCGCCCTCCTTTTTTAGATAAACTTACCCAAATTTACCACAAACTCATTCAACAAACATTGCCATAAACCCGATGATTCATTGTACGATCATTTATTTTTCAAAATTCTCAAATTTATTCTATCACTTATGTTTATTAATTTCCAGCTATAAACCGGAGGTTAATACAGATAATAATTTTGATACGAATTTCTCCGATAATCGCTTCAAACTCACAACCATTTTTTTACAGATAAGATGAAATAAATACCAAAATACAGGAGATAAGATGGAAAAGTTAACATTTGCGGATAATTTAAAGAAATACACCCTGCTTTTTTCTATCGGGGCGGTCGGCTACGGGCTTTTGGAGACGGCATTTCGAGGCTTTACCCACTGGACCATGCCGTTGACGGGAGGCGCCGTCTTTGTGATCCTCTATCATATAAACTCCAAAAATGAAAACGCCCCCCTTTGGCAGAAATGCCTGGAGGGAGCATTTATCATCACGACGGCAGAATTGACCGTCGGCTGTATCGTCAATATTTGGCTCGGTTGGAATGTCTGGGACTATTCCGCCTATCCCTTCAATTTCATGGGCCAGATTTGCCTGCCCTTCACGGGGATATGGTTTTTTCTGTGCATACCCTTGTCCTATTTTACAAGATTTTTACACTTTCACAGATTCCGGTACCGCCAGCGTTTATAGGCCGGAGCCGAAAGCCGCGAGTCAAAACCGTCAACGGTCCTGAATCGCAACGTAGTCCTTTCTGGGAGCGACGTTCATATAAGCGGGACGTATGATCTTTCCCGCGTTGATCAGCTCCTCGATGCGGTGGGCGCTCCAGCCGGCAATCCTCGCGATGGCAAAGATCGGCGTATAGAGCTCAAGTGGCAGATCCAGCATACTGTAAACAAAGCCGCTGTAGAAATCGATATTGGCGCTGACGCCTTTATAAATTTTGCGCTCTTCCGCGATGATTTCGGCCGCAAGCCGCTCTACCATGGAATACAGCCGGAATTCTTCCTCTCTTCCCTTTTCCTCCGAAAGGCTCTTTACAAACCGCTTGAAGATATCGGCTCTCGGGTCGGAGAGGGAATAGACAGCATGTCCCATTCCATAGATCAGTCCGGCGCGGTCAAAGGCTTTTTTATGGAGCAGATCTCTCAGATACGATGATACCTGCTCTTCGTCGGTCCAGTCGGACACCGTTTTTTTCAGATCCTCAAACATCTGAACGACCTTGATGTTGGCCCCGCCGTGCTTCGGCCCTTTCAGAGAGCCCAGGGACGCCGCAACCACGGAATAGGTGTCCGTGCCGGAGGAAGAGACCACGCGGGCGGTGAAGGTGGAGTTGTTTCCGCCGCCGTGCTCCGCGTGAAGCACAAGGGCGACATCCAGGATCCTGGCTTCCAGCTCCGTATATTTTGAGTTCGGCCTCAGCATGTGCAGTATATTTTCCGCGGTGGAAAGCTCAGGCCTCGGCGTGTGGATAAAGAGGCTGTCGCCGCCGAAGTAGTGGCGATAGGTCTGATACCCGTAAACGGACAGCAGCGGAAAAACCGCGGTCAGCAGCAGCGACTGTCTCAGGACATTGGGTATGGTGATATCGTTTGCCTTCGTATCATAGGCATGGAGCGTCAGAACGCTGCGGGCCAGCGTATTCATCATATCGGAGGACGGCGCCTTCATGATGATATCCCTTGCAAAGCTGGTAGGAAGCGTGCGGTACTGGGCCAGCAGGTCGGAAAAACCCGCAAGCTGCTGCTGCGTCGGCAGTTTGCCGAAGATCAGCAGATACGTGGCCTCCTCGAACCCAAACCGTTTTTCTTTGACAAAGCCGTCTACAAAACGCTCGATATCAATCCCCCGATAAAACAGCCTGCCTTCGCAGGGAACCTTTTCCCCATCTACCACATCAAATGACTGGATTTCGGAAATTTCCGTCAGTCCTGTCAAAACTCCGTTTCCATTCAGGTCTCTAAGTCCCCTGTTGACCTTATATTTCGTGTAGAGCTCCGAATCGATAGAGCTGCTTTCCATACACAATTTCGTCAGTTCCATTATTTCCGGTGTTATTTCTGAATACTTATCATCCAGTGTGTTGAATGCGCTTTCTAACATTTCAATCCCCCTCTCAATTTTTATGTACCCCTTGGACGGAATACTTGCCGTATAAGTTCCAATAAGTATATCACAAAAAAATATGTGCAACAATAAGTTTAAATTTGTATTGAATGGTAATCAAATCCATCGCCGGCAGGGGTTTGGAGGATCACAGGAATTCCTTCAGCCGTTTCCTGTCAAGGATCTTGATTCCTTTTCTGGACACGCTGAGTATCCCCTCGTTGGAGAAATATTTCAGCATTCTGGAGATCACCTCCCTGGCGCTTCCCAGGTGTCCGGCGATCTGCTCATNNGGGTGATGGTATCGCTGTTTTCCATGCCCGCCTCTTCGATTAAAAACCCCGCAAGGCGTCTGTCCAGCTTCATAAAGAGAACCTGCTCCATGACCCACATGACTTCGGAAAGACGCATGGAGATCAGTTCGGTCATAAAATTTCCCACAGCGGCATTTTCTTTCGCAATGCTGCCATAGGTTGCGGAGTTCAGAACAAACAGCTCCGTCGGCTCCTCGGCGTCCACGTTGATATCAAAGGAAATGTTTTTAATGACGCAGGAAGCGGAAAGAAGGCAGACGTCATTTTCCAAAAGCCGGTACAAAGTGATCTCCCTGCCCTCTTCAGACAGGAAATACACCCGCAGTCTCCCTCTTTTCACCGCGATGACTCCGGTGCAGTCGTCAAGCCCCCCGTGAACGTGGTCTCCGGCCTTGAAAGAATGCAGGACCGTATGCCCGATAACCTGCTGTTTTTGCTGTTCGTTCAGTTTTGCCCAAAAAGGAAGCAGCTTCGTCAGAAGCTCCTTATCCGTCTGTTCCATGTGACTCACCCCCTCATCTATTCTACCGCCATTGGAACGGTTTTTCAATGCCGGAACTCTTTTCAATTTTGCAGAATTTGAATTCATGTGACATTGTCACCGATTTTATGGGTATAACCATGATATCATTGCTTATCATTAATTGTTAATTAATTATCAAGTACGTTGTGGCGCGGCTGAAGAACGGCTGAGCGCCATAAAAGTACGGATAGGAGAGCAGGGATATGAGTAAAAAGGTATTGATCATCGGAGGGGTAGCCGGAGGCGCCACCGCCGCCGCGCGGCTCCGGAGGCTTGACGAGTCGCCGGAAATCATCATGTTTGAACGGGGAGATTATATCTCCTACGCAAACTGCGGCCTCCCCTACCACGTCGGCAGCGTCATCAGGGAAAGGGACGCCTTGCTGCTTCAGACCCCGGAAGGCATGAAGGCAAAATACGACGTCGACGTGCGCGTAAACAGCGAAGTCACGTCCATCGACCGGGAGAACAAAGCCGTCCGGGTGAGAAACGGAAGGACCGGAGAAGAATACGATGAGAGCTACGACACCCTTGTCATCGCCACGGGCTCCTCACCATTGAAGCCCCCGATCCCCGGCATTGACGGCCCCGGGATCTTCACCCTCTGGACCGTGAACGACACGGACCGCATCAACCGGTATGTCGCGGAGAAGAAACCAAAGAGAGCCGCCGTCATCGGCGGCGGGTTCATCGGCCTTGAAATGGCAGAAAACCTTCACGCCCTCGGCTGCGAGGTCACCGTCGTAGAGATGATGAACCAGGTCATGGCGCCCGTCGACTTCGAGATGGCGCAGCTGGTCCATGAAAATATGAAGATGAACCGTGTCAGACTGGAGTTGGGAAACGGCGTAAAGCAGTTTGAAAACAGAGACGGCGCAACGGTCATCTCGCTGCAGGACGGAAAAACTTTGGAGGCCGATATCGTCATCCTGTCCATCGGAGTCCGGCCCAACAGCGGGCTGGCGAAGGACTGTGGCTTGGAGCTGAACGCCAGGGGCGGCATCGTGGTGGACGGACACCTCAAGACCTCAGATGCAAGCATCTATGCGGTGGGTGACGTCATAGAGGTGGAGGAGTTCGTATCCAAAGGCAAAACCATGATCCCCCTGGCAGGCCCGGCAAACAAGCAGGGGCGCATCTGTGCGGACAATATCGCGAGGGAGCTGGGCAGCCTCGGCGGCGAACCGGAAAAATACGACGGAAGCCTGGGAACTTCCATCGCCCAGGTCTTTGATCTGTCTGTCGCAGCCGTGGGCGTCAACGAAAAGACCCTGAACGCCCGGGGGATGAAGTTGAACGAGGATTATTTCTCCGCGCTGATCAATCAGAAGTCCCACGCCNNTTACCCCGGAGCGACTCCCCTCACCCTGAAGCTTCTCTTCGATAAGGCAGGGAAGATTCTTGGAGCGCAGATCATCGGCCAGGAGGGAGCGGACAAGAGGATCGACGTCATCGCGACCACCATGAGGCTGGGCGGAACGGTATACGACCTTGCGAAGCTGGA
This sequence comes from Firmicutes bacterium UBA7709, assembly GCA_002482405.1. The sequence continues at coordinate 18,844 of DLFX01000251.1, forward strand.
GTTGGCCTACGCGCCTCCCTATTCCTCCGCGAAAGACCCTGTGAACATGCTGGGATTTGTGGCGGAAAATATTCTGGAAGGCGTAGCCTCCTTTATCGACTGGAAAGAACTGGAGGAGCTCATGGCGTCCCGAAGAGAAGATTTTACCATCCTCGATGTGACAGAAGATATGGAGCGGGCGGTTTTCAAGATCCCCGGCTCCTACCATATCCCCCTGGGACAGTTGAGGAATCGCATGGGCGAGCTGGATAAAAGCAAGCTGATCATCCCCTACTGCGCCATCGGAGTCCGTTCCTACAACGCGGCAAGGATGCTCATGAACAACGGATTTGAAAAGGTAAAGGTCGTCCCCGGCGGCACGAGCTTCTATAAATCCCTCTACCATGACAGGCAATCGGGTTCGGGCCACGGCGGACCGGAGCACGATGGACCGGGCGGACTGGGCGGCGGGCCCGGCACAGGAGGATCCGATCCTGTGAATTCCGGCAAGGATGAGGAGCCTTTTATAGACCCCGGTAAAATTGTCGCCGCTCAGGTTCTGGATTGCAGCGGGCTTCAGTGTCCCGGCCCCATCATGCGGGTATTCCAGACCATCAAGGAAATGAACAACGGTGAAATTTTGAAGGTTTCCGCCACCGACATGAGCTTTGCAAGAGATATCGAGGCATGGTGCAGGAGGATGGGCAACACCCTGCTGAAAACGGAAAGGATCGGAAAGGAAAATATCGTATATATCCAGAAAGGGCTTTCCGGAAACCGTCCGGCGGAAGCCGACACCGCGGCGCCCGTCGCCGCAGGTTCCCGCGCCGCCGCGCCTCAGGGAAAAACCCTCATCGTGTTCAGCGGTGATCTGGATAAGGTGCTGGCTTCCTTCATCATCGCAAACGGCGCCGCGGCAATGGGCCGGCCGGTCACCATGTTCTTCACCTTCTGGGGACTCAACGCCCTTAGAAAAAGAGATAAGCAGAGCGTCAAGAAGCCTTTCATGGACGCCATGTTCGGCGCCATGATGCCGAGAGGCACCTCAAAGCTCAAGCTTTCCAATATGAACATGGGCGGCATGGGAACCGCCATGATGAGAAAGGTCATGAAGGATAAAAATATCGATTCCCTGGAAGATCTGATGAAACAGGCCATGTTCAACGGCGTCAGGCTGGTGGCCTGCACCATGTCCATGGACGTCATGGGAATCACAAAGGACGAACTGATCGACGGCGTCGAATACGCCGGAGTGGCGTCTTACCTCGGGGACGCCGAGGAATCCAACGTAAACCTGTTCGTATAAAACATAGTACGCTCGTTATATGCTCGTTGTCCGGTAGCCCGACGGCACTTCAAACAT
>DLFX01000015.1 GCA_002482405.1 Firmicutes bacterium UBA7709
CGACCTTAAGCATCCACACCGCAGGGTTGTCTTGCATATGCTCCTTGAGGAGCCATTCGGTGTTCAAATAGGAGATGTCAAACATTCTTCTAAGCTCGGAAGCCTTGTTGCCGGCGGTGGAAGCGGAGAGGTTGAACCCATCGGCAATATCCTGTGCCGTCATGGCGTAAGGGTTGGCCTTGTCGAAAATGAAATTGTTCGCGGCAATCGCGTACACGATGCCCGCGGCCCAGGTCTCCTCTCTGCCCTTGAGGAGAGGAGAAGGGCGCTTGCGGCAGAGTTTTTTGAGCAGCTTCAGGCATAGCGCCTTGTACTCCTCATTCAAACGGTCATCGCAGAACGCCGCGATCAGCGGCACGAGCTGGTCATACTTCTCCTGCATTGCCTTTGGAATGGCCATATCATCAACCCTCTTTAGAATAACGTCCCTATGTAGTATAATAGGGATATCAGCCAAAGGCAAGCGAGATGAAAAAAATGCGGGAGCATGCGTACATCGAAGGCCAGATCCCGGAGCAGGGAACATATCTGGCGGAATGCCTGGACGAAATCATAGCGCAGGAAAACCCAATCCGGTTCATCCGGCTGTTCGTGGAGCAGCTGGATCTAATGAAGATGGGCTTTGTGCGGAGCAAGCCCAAGGAGACTGGGAGACCGGGCTACGATCCGGCAGTGCTGCTGAAGCTGTACATCTACGGTCATCTGAACCGGATTCGCTCCTCGCGGATGCTGGAGCGGGAGTGCGGCCGGAATGTGGAGCTGTGGTGGCTGCTTAACAAACTGCAGCCGGATCACAACACGATCGCGGATTTCCGAAAGGACAACAAGAAAGCGCTCAAAGGCCTATTGAAGCAGTTCGTGCGGCTGTGCATGGAGATGGGCCTGATCAAGGGCAGCCGGATGTGCGTGGACGGGACGACCATGCAGGCGGGGAACGGACTGAAGCAGTCCACGAGCGTGGAACTGAGCGGGAAGAAGCTGGAATACGCGCAAAGGCAGCTTGCGCTGGTGGAGGAATACCTGAAGGATCTGGACGAAGGGGACAAGATCGATCAGGGACGGCTGGACAGGGCGTTCGCGCTGGACATGGATCCGAAGAACCTGCCAAATCCTGAAGACATCAAGGCGCGGATCAAGAGGCATGAGGACGCGATCCGTCAGATGAAGGAGACGGGCGAGACGCAGCTACTGTACACGGATCCGGAAGCGCGAGTAATGCTGACCAAGGACGGAGGGAAGCGAGCGTGCTACAACGTCCAGGCAGCGGTGGACGCGGATAGCCATATGCTTCTGGGGTATGATGTGAGCAACGATCGCAACGACATGAACAAGCTGTGCCGGGCGGCAAAGATCGCCATGGAGAACACGGGGGAAAGGACGGTGGAGGCCGTGGCGGACAAGGGCTATTCCTCTGCAAAGGACGTGGAAGACTGCCTGATGAACGGGATTGCGCCGCAGGTGGGTATGGTGTATGACCGTGAAGAGCGGGTGATCAACCTGGCGTATTGTCCGCAGGAAATCCCGGAAGAAAAAAGGGCTAGCCAGGAACCGGAGGACATCCGGGCCTGCCTGCAAGCTGGGGTGCTGCCCCAATGCTATGAAAACACGGACATCGGGATAGAGCTGCAGTATGAGAGCGAGATCAGCTGTTTCATCCGGCACGAGGACGGGACGGTGACCTGCCCGATGGGAAAGGTGATGAACTTCCAGGGGAAGAAGAAGAACGGAACGGTCTACGGAACGAAGAGCGCGTGCCGGACCTGCGCAAACCGGTGCACGGACGGGAAGACGTTCAAGACGGTGAAGTTCGGGCCGCAGACGAAGTACGTGCCTGTGAAGATGTACGGGAGCCCCAGATACCCGCTGCAGCAAATCCCCGAGGTAAGCCAGCCGGACCACAACCATGTATTCGGGAACGTGAAGCGCGCGCCGGCGCGCGTGATGGTGTTCATCAAGCGGAACGTGGAAAAACTGAAGGAGCGGCTGCGGGTATCGGAGCATCCTTTCGGGACGATCAAGTTCTACGACGGAGCGCACTACTTCCTGTGCAAGGGGAAGGAGATGGTATCTGCGGAAGTGTCGTTGATGTTCACGTCCTACGACATCCGTCGTGCGATCACATTGGCGGGCGGGGTACAAAAACTGATGAGGCGGATGATGGAAGCACTGCAGAAAATGAAGAGTGAAGGGAGAAGTCTGCCGATTTGAAGGAGATGGAGAAGAAATCCTGCAAATATGCGCTTGAAACGGCCTGATATTCGCCTCAATCAGGCCGTTTTTGCATGAATGCAAAGAAAATCCGTCTCAAAACTTATGTTTTGAGACGGATTGTGGTGGTCTATACTGGACTCGAACCAGTGATCGCATCGATGTGAAGCATAGCTCAGCCCGAGGATCGCGAACCGAACAAGAAGCCCGCACGCATACAATATGTCGAACTTAATGCAACTACCTCATAACAAAATGACTGAGGTAAAATAGATAGGCAAAGCGCAATACTACATAAATAGTTACTGTCAAGGCAAATACATTTACAACCTTAACAGTCCTGTTCTTAATAATCTTGGACAATAAAACATAAATGCCAATGCCGATTACCCCTCCAAGCATGTTGTCAAGCACATCAGTAATATCACTTCTTCCGATTGCAAAAATGAACTGTATCACTTCAAACGTTAAGGATAAACCGATAACCGGAAGAGTCTTTTTCAATAAAGGCCATTTGCTTTGTAACATGCAAATATAGATGCCAAACGGTATAAAAAGAAGTATATTATATATAATTTCGCTAAAGAGTATAACTCCGTTTTTGTCGAAAGACCCCTGAAAAGGAATCAGGTTGATTACTCGTAACCCGTCTGATATTTTTTCGGAATAAAATGGTAGTTTAAAGAGAATAATTCCTGTCAATAGCAGTATATATACCATGAACAACGCGAGTGTAAGAGTGTTGTGCTTTTGCAGTTTCAATGCTTTTTCTCCTTATGGCTGCTTACATCTTCGGCAAGTTCATCCAGAGCAGAACGCCGTCCGAGGTATTTTCCAAAGTAAAGTCAATATTCATAGCTTCCAGCGTTTTCTGCGAGATGGTCAACCCCAAGCCGCTCCGTCCGCTTTTCCCGCGCCGCACCTTATCCACGCGGTAGAACGGGTCAAACAGCTTCGGCAAAATAGTATCGTCAATCCTTGCCCTCATGTTTAATAAGCAAAGACCGTATTTATCAGCCGCAGGCTCACTCCATATCCGTACTTGCCCGCTTAGCCTATTATATCAGATCAGCCCCAACAGAGGAAGGAGATATCGGGCTTTGGTGCGTAAAAAATCGCCTTCTTTCAAAGGCGGCATTATGATCAGAGTGTCTGAAAACTCTTTTGTAACTGCGGAAAGTGTGTCTCGTTCTACCATTACGTTCGCATTCTCCCACAACAAAGGACTCGATCTTACGACCGAGCCCTTACGATGTGGTGGTCTGTACTGGAATCGAACCAGTGACCCCATCGATGTGAATGTTTTACAAAAGGTCATTTCGAAGGCTTCAAAAACATAGAAAACAGATACAATGGTATATCCGGTATTTTCGTATCTTCGTAAACGCTCGGTTCATCCATCCATAAAAGGCTGAAACCGGATGCTGTCAATAAATTATAGTAGAATGAAACCG
>DLFX01000321.1 GCA_002482405.1 Firmicutes bacterium UBA7709
AGGTCCACATCGTGGAAGCAGAAATACTCGATCCCCAGCTTCTCCATCATTTCAAAGCCCGCGTCCACCTTTGCCCTGGCGTGTTCCATGGTTCCAGGCTCCACTCCGAAGGATTTGTCCGCCGTTCCGACGCCGAAGATGTCCTGCCCCACATTGCTCAGATTGTGCCACCATGCCATTGCAAAAGGCAGGTGCTCTTTCATTTTCTTCCCGAGTATGACCCTCTCAGGATCGTAAAACTTGAATGAGAAATCATTCTTACTCCCCGGGCCCTCATACTGTACTTTTTTAATATTAAAAAATTCCGTCATGGTCTTTTCCTTTCATTTTTTTCAGCACTTCTGCGCTGACTGCAGCCTATGCCTTTACTTTTCTCTTGGTAACTACGTCGAGGGCCACCGCGGCGACGACGATAAATCCTTTGACCGCTTTCTGCCAGTTTGCGTCGATTCCCAAAATGGACATGCCGTTGTTCATTACTCCCATGAAAATCGCTCCGATCACAGAGCCTCCAACGGTTCCGGTACCGCCGTAAGCGGACGCTCCGCCGATGAAGCAGGAGCCGATGGCGTCAAGCTCATAACCGTCGCCGAGGCTTGGAGCGGAGGAATTGAACCTTGCGATGCAGACCAGGGCCGCGACAGCGCACAGAAATCCCATATTGGTATAGGCGAAAAACATCATTTTCTTGACGTTTACGCCGGAAAGCCTGGTGGCTTTCGCGTTTCCGCCCATAGCGTAGAGATATCTTCCGGGTACGGTGTTTGTCGTAAAGTAGGCGTATGCCAGCACGACTACCGCAAGCAGGATCAGCACCACCGGATATCCCTTGTAGTTGCCCAGCAGATAGGCGAAGTACAGGATGACCGCACTGATGGCGATGAGTTTGGCTAAAAGAGTGGACATGTTTTCGACGGTATAGCCTTTTTTGACCTTCTTAGCTCTTCCTGTTACCATCATTACGACGATCGCAATGCATATGACCGCCGCAACTATCATGGTGACCGCAAGTAAAAATGCGCTGCTGCCCGTCTTGGGAAGAAAGCTTGTGAAATATTTCAGATATTCCGGAGGATATGGCGCCAGGGTCAATCCGTGGAGGATAACCTGGGCGATGCCGCGCCATAGAAGCATTCCCCCCAAAGTTACAATGAACGGCGGAATACCTATGTAAGCGATGCAGTACGCCTGGATCGCACCGATTCCGGTACCCACCAAAAGGCATATCACAATGGACAGATACACATTGACATGCATGTTGATCATCAGCGTGCCCGCCACGGCTCCCGTAAGCGCTACAACGGCGCCGACAGAAAGGTCGATGTTGCCGCCGGTCAGGATGCAAAGCAGCATTCCTGTGGCGAGAATCACGACATAGCTGTTCTGGGAGATGATGTTCGAGATGTTTTGCGGTTTCAGGAAAGACCCTTTGCCGGATGTGCTGATCAGGATCTGGAACAGAATGACTGCTACGATTAATGCGATCAGCATTGTGTTCTCTTTGAGGAAGCTTTTAACTCTTTGCATTTTCATTCTCCATCTTATTATTTTCTCGCATTATGCATGACATGATCACTTCCTGGCTGGCGTCTTTCCGGTCAAATTCCGCGATCATGCGGCCTTCATGCATCACAAAGATACGGTCGCTCATTCCAAGAATCTCCGTAAGTTCAGAACTGATAAGCACGACGGATTTTCCTTCGGCAACCAGCTGGTTAATGATCAGATAAATTTCATATTTTGCCCCCACATCGATTCCTCTTGTGGGCTCGTCAAGAATCATAATTTCCGGATCGGCAAACATCCATTTTCCAAGCAGCACTTTCTGCTGGTTGCCCCCGGAAAGGTTTTCCACTTTTTGCCCCACGCTCGGGGTTTTTGTGTTCAGTTTTTCCACATATTCTTTCGCGACCAGGATTTCCTTATCCTTGTCGATGACCTTATGACTGCTGACATTATCCATTTTAGCCAGCGAGTTGTTGATATAGATGGGGTTGGAAAGGATCAGTCCGTCTCCCTTCCGGTCTTCTGTAACATAGGCCAGCCTTGCGTCGATGGCCTGCCTTACACTGTTCAATTTTACTTCTTTTCCGTCTATTTTCAGCGTTCCTGAAATATTTGAGCCATAGCTTTTTCCGAAGATGCTCATGGCCAGTTCCGTTCTTCCGGAGCCCATTAGGCCGCTGATGCCCACGACCTCGCCGCGCCTTACGTTGAAGCTCACATTGTCGCAGACCTTGCGTTCGGAGTACAACGGATGATAAACCGTCCAGTTCTCGACCTCCATGGTGACTTCGCCGATATTTGATGTTCTCTTCGGATACCGGTCCGAGATCTCTCTCCCTACCATGCCCTTTACAATGCGGCTTTCCCGGATATCGTCCTGACCCTTCACAAGGGTCTCGATGGTGGCGCCGTCCCGGAGGATAGTGATTTTGTCGGCCACGTAAGCGATCTCGTTCAGCTTGTGGGAAATCATGATGGAAGTCAGGCCGTTCTTTTTAAATTCAAGGAGCAGATCCAGCAGATGCTTGCTGTCGTTTTCATTGAGGGACGCGGTGGGTTCATCCAGGATCAGAAGTCTTACATTTTTACCGAGAGCTTTTGCAATTTCAACCATCTGCTGCTTGCCGACCCCGATATCCTTGATCTGTGTGTGGCTGTTCTCCGCGAGACCCACCGTCCGGAGAAGTTCGTCGGCTTTCGCATAGGTTTGATCCCAGTCGATTTTAAATTTTTTTCCGTTTTCGTTGCCGAGGAACATATTTTCGGCAATAGTCAGGTACGGAACAAGGGCCAGTTCCTGATGAATGATTACGATTCCCAGCCTTTCGCTGTCCTTGATCCCCTTGAACTGGCATACTTCACCGTTATAGATAACGTCTCCATCATAGCTTCCGTAAGGGTAGATTCCGCTGAGGATGTTCATGAGGGTCGACTTCCCCGCCCCGTTTTCTCCAACCAGCGCGTGGATCTCGCCCTCTTCCACTTCCAGATTTACATTATCAAGTGCCTTGACCCCGGGAAATGTCTTGGTGATATTCTTCATTTCCAGCAATATATTCGCCACGAAAAATCCTCCCCTTGCTTGTAAATTTTGTGCAATGCTGCGTTGCGCAAAATTTCCTGCGCAAGCCTTAAATTAGAAAATTGGCAGGCGGTTTTCCACCGCCCGCCAAAGCCTGATGGCCGTTTAGATACTACTGAATATCGGATTCTTTGTAGTAACCGCTGTCGATGAGCAATTCTTTGTAATTATCCACTGTGCAGATAACAGGAGCGCACAGATAGGAAGGAATAACGCCTGTGCCGTTGTCATAGGTCTTGGTGTCGTTGATTTCAGGTTCGCTGCCCTTTACGATAGCGTCGACCATTCCTACGACCTTTTCTGCCAGAGTACGGGTATCCTTAAATACGGACATGCTCTGGAGTCCCTGGATCATGTTCTTCGTGTTGGGCTTGTCGCAGTCCTGGCCGGTGATGATAGGCATATCATCCTTGGTGAAGCCTGCGGATACCAGCGCATTGGTCACGCCCAGCGCGGTGGAGTCGTTGGAGCACATTACAGCGTCAAGCTTTGTTCCGCCCTTCGGGCTGTAGCCGTTGGAGGAGATCAGATTGTCCATACGGGACTGTGCGTTCTCGGATTTCCAGTCTGCGGTGGAAACCTGAGCCTGCGTGGTCTGGCCGGACAGCACTTTCAATACGCCGCTGTCGATGTAAGGCTTCAGGACGCTCATTGCACCGTTAAAGAAGAATGTCGCGTTGTTGTCCGCCGGGTCGCCGGTGAAGAGCTCGATGTTGAAGGGGCCCTTTTCCGTCTTAAGATTCAGCGCTGTCTCTATGTACTGACCCTGAATTACGCCAACCTGGAAATTATCGAAGGTTGCATAATAGGAAACAGCGTCGCTGTTCATAATAAGTCTGTCATAAGCGATTACGGGAATGTTCTGCTCTTTGGCCTGCTTCAGAACTTCCGTCAGAGAGGAGCCGTCGATAGCTGCGATTACGAGAACCTTGCAGCCCTGTGAGATCATGTTTTCAATCTGGTTTACCTGAGTCGGGATGTCGTTATCCCCGCCGTACTGGAGGTCGACCTTGTAGCCGGCTTCTTCCAGCTTGGCTTTCATGTTTTCGCCGTCCTGATTCCAGCGCTGTAAGCTCTGTGTCGGCATGCTAACGCCGATCAAAACAGATTCATCGGACGAATTGTCGGATGTGCTGCCGCCCGAGCCGCCGCCGCATGCTACCAATGACAGCGCAAGGGCGAGAACCATAATTAAGGCAATCAGTTTTTTCATTTTTTCTCTCCTTTTCTTTCCGATCAGTTTATTAAATAACTTTTGAAAAACTATTTTCTAAAAGTTAACTTCATGATATCATTCTGAAAAGTGCATTGTCAACAAGGTTTTTTTAACATCATCTTCACTTTTTTAACATGTTAAGAAAGGAAAAGTCAGAAAGAGGATTCTTTCTGACTTTTCCTTTCGCGTATTATTATCTGTCTTTCTTCAGAGCGCCGGCACTGGGTCATAACCGCCGCGGCGCTCATACCGTCTTTATGAATTCGTCCGCAAAGTGCAGCGCCGTTCCGATGGCGCTGGCGTTGGAAGTGTAATTGCTCAGGTGCAGGAAGTCGGCGCTGCTGTCAAAGACTGCGGTTTTGCAGAGTTGAAGCTTGATCTGCTCAAAATAATCTCCGATATACTTCACCAGAGTCCCGCCGAGGATCACGTCACAGTCCAGAAGCGTCCGGATGTTGTTGATTCCCATGCATAAAAATGTAAGGTACTCTTCCCACACCGCTTTGCAGGAGGCGTCTCCCGCCTTCAGATTTTCAAAGAAGGAGTCTATTGTCTTTTCCTTTCCCCATGCCAGAATCGAAGTGGAAACGTAAGCCTCCAGACAGCCCCGCTCTCCGCAGGCGCACTGTTTTCCGCCGCTGACAACCGTCATGTGGCCGAACTCGGCGCCCCGGTTGTTCATTCCGCCGTACTGCACCCCGTTGTAAACAAACGCGCCGCCGACACCCTCTGAAACGCTCAGAAACGCCAGTGTTTCCAGGTCCTTTCTGCTGTGGAGCTCCGCAAATCCGCCGGCATTGGCGTCGTTTTCGATGAATATTTTATAGGTGATATATTTTGTCAGCGTGCCGATGGGGACCTGCTTTGTCTTCAGCGAGGGCGCGTTGATAATATTCTCTTTATCCTCGCTGAGAACTCCGGGGATGGATATCCCGACGCCCAGAATGATCCCCGGCTCAATGGCCTTTGACCGGATATAGCTGTCGATGCCCTTTGCGAGGAATTTCCCATAGCTGTCGCTGACCTCAAAATCGCGGTCCAGGCGCTTGACAGGAAGAGGGTTCCCCTTCAGGTCGATGGCCAGGATATTGATGTGGGTCCTCTTTATTTCTACGCCGACCACCATTCTCGCATCGGGAACGACGGAGATTTTTTTCGCTTTTCTGCCGCCGCTTGACTCGAACTTTCCGGCGTAACGCAGCAATCCCATCTCAAACAGCTCCGTAAGGTTCTGGCTGACGGTGGGAAGGCTGAGCCCGAGATCCATTACGAGATCCTGTTTGGCAACCTTGTCTTTTTCAAAGATGTACCTGTAAACCTTGTTGCGATTGATCAGTTTCAGGTCTGTCGTCGTGGAAGTAGTCCTCTTCATGATATATGTTCCGTTTCCATTGCCTGGCAAAAAGTTTTATAAAATACTTTTGTAAAACATTAATTTATTATAATGCTGATTTCCGGCAAATACAAGCGATAATTTATATTTAAGATGATTCTTTTCACTTTTGTTGATTCGTGCTAAAATGAATTAGTTGTGCTGATCGAAGCTCGAATCAGGTTATTTATTGATCGAATATGGAGGGATCCTATGGCTTTTGGATTTTTTAAGAAAAACGAAACGGCGGACACCATTTTTATGGGAGGAAAAATCTTTACTCAAAACCCGGACTTTCCCTGGGTGGACGCCGTCGCCTGTAAGGACGGCAAGGTATTTGACGTCGGCGAATACGAAGATCTCGCGGAGCTGGAAGGCAAGCATACGGAAGTGATCGATCTTTCAGGGCGCGTAATGCTCCCCGGCTATATCGACGTCTGGGGCCGTCAGGCGCTGAACTCGTTCAGGGAATCTTGCCTGTTTTTAAAGGACGGCGATCTGGAAGGCGTGGTATCTCAAATTTCCGAATATGCTTCGGCACATGAGGAGGACGGTATTATTTTTGCCTACGGCTACAGGGAGGAGATTTTAACAGACGTTGAGCCGGAAGCGGCGCGTTCGCTCCTTGACGGGATCTGCGCGGACCGGCCCGTGGTCGTTCTGGGAAAGAGTGGGTTTCACTGCTTTACCAACAATCTCGCGCTGGAAACGGTCAGAGCCGCCGCGGAGGAGGACGAAGTCAAAACCGTTACGGTCCCGTACCTCCTGGGGGTCCTTGATCCTCTCAACCTGACCGCCATACCCAAAGCCGTGCCCTCCGCCATGGGAGATTACTGCGAGAGAGGCTTCACCGCCGTATTTGACTGCGGAGCGCCCGAATTTTTCGCATCTGTCTATCAAAATATCATGGTGCACCTCTATCAGGAGGACATGTTAAAGCAGAGATTTTACGGGTCTCTCCTCATAAACCGCGACGTAAATCCGAAAGCCGTCGTGCAGAAGCTTTCCCAGTTTCGGACCCATTGCGCGGAATTGGACGGATATATCAAATTTCAGACCTTTACGCTGGTGCTCAGCGGGGCGGAAGACGATCTTTCCATTTCAGAGGAAGTGCTGGAGGCCCTTTGCCTGGAAGCTGGAGACCGGGGATTCGACGTATATATCGACGCCTGGGGCGAGGACGCGGTCTGCGCGGCCGTCGACGCCATGAGCGCCACAAGATCGGCGGGATATAAAAAGAACGCCTTTACCCTTGTTCACGACCAGGCTTCCGGTTCCAGCGATCTGACGGATACCTGCTATCACCTGGACATCACCGAAATCATCCGTGCTTCGGACGCAGCTGGCAGCGATGCGCCTTTGGCGGGCGAGACCGGCAAAGACGTGCCTGCGCAGAGCATAGCCGGCGATGGCTGGTTCTGCATCGAAAACGCCAGGAGCGTGGAGGATGCCATCGAGATGCTGACGGTCAACGCGGCGCAGCAGCTCGGGATCGGCGCTGACTTCGGCTCAATTGAAAAAGACAAAAACGCGGACTTCGCCGTTTTCGATGAAAATCCCTTCGAGGCAAAGACCTTGTCTGATTTTAAGAAGATAAAGGCCGCGATGACCGTGGTCGGCGGCAAAGTGGTGTACGACGCGGAAGAGGACGATCCGTCCTCTTGGGATCTGACGCTGATCGAGCCGGAGGAGGAATAGTCATTTGTTCTGCTCCTCCGCGCGATAGACGACCTCTCCGTTGATGATGGTAAACAGGGTTTTGGTGAAAATCTCCATGGGATTCCCGCTGAAAATCGCAACATCCGCGTCCTTCCCCTCCTCCAGGCTCCCGACGCGGCGGGATACCCTGCAGATTTCCGCGGCGTTGATGGTGATGGCCTTCAGTCCCTCTTCGATCCCCAGACCTTCCTTTGCGGCAAGGCCGGCGCAAAGCGGCAGGTATTGGATCCTGGATACGGGATGGTCCGTGCAGATCGAAACCTTGATCCCATGCTGTTGCAGAATGCCCGGAGTCTTGAAGTCCATATACTGGACTTCTATTTTATTTCTCGAAGCCAGAGTCGGCCCTACGATGGCGGGAAAACCGGAGGCCTTGACCTCGTCTGCGATCAGATGCCCTTCCGTGCAGTGATCCAGCGTCAGATCCACGTCGAATTCCTTTGCGATCCGGACTGCGGTCAGAATATCGTCCGCCCTGTGGACGTGGGCCTTGATGGGGATCTCCTTCCGCAGCACCGGAATCCAGCTTTCCACTTTAAAATCCGGCTCAAACTCCTCGCCGTTTTTTTCCGACTTTTCCTTTTTTTGTTGGTACAGTTTCGCGTTGAACAATTCTTCCCGAAGCATGGCGGCAATGGTCATTCTGGTGGTGGGGAGCATGTCCATGTCATTGTAATTCCGTTTCGGGTTTTCTCCGAATCCCGCCTTCATAGCCGCCGGAGCCAGAACCACCATATCGTCGATGCAGCGGCCGTTGGCCTTGATAAAAGCGAACTGCCCCCCGACGACATTGGAGCTGCCGGGTCCCACCATCATGGAGGTGATCCCGGAACTGATCGCGTTATGGAAAGCGGCGTCCATTGGATTGATCGCGTCCAGAGCCCGGATGTAAGGGGTCATAGGATCCTTCATTTCATTGCAGTCGTCGCCTTCAAATCCCTTTTTCTCCTCGGTGATCCCGATATGGCAATGGGATTCGATCAGTCCCGGCATGACCCAGCAGCCCGCCGCGTCGATCACCTCGCTGATCTCCTCCCCGGCGGTTTCGATCCTGTGATCCACCCTGGAAATTTTTCCGTCCCTGATCAGCAGATCGCCGGAATCGTAGGTCTTCCCCGCCATCGTCAATATTTTGCCGTTTCTTATTAAAATCACAGCTCTCATTCTTTTAGGTCCCTCCGCACTTCTTTCCTCTATAAAAAAACAAGAAGTAGCTTGCACTACCTCAAGTTTTTATGAGTTGGATAATAGCCTTACGGCCGCTGTTCCTCCCGGCTTACCGGAAGTTATTATTTTTGTCGTTTCTCAAATCTTTGGTCGTGTTACGCGCATCCTTATTGTTTTGCGTGTTCTTGTTCTGAGTATTCCGCACATCCTGGGCGTTCCTTACATTTTTGGTGTCCTGGGTATTGTTGCGCAGATCTCTGTTTTGAGAATTATCAAAGTTGTCAAAGTTTCCTCTGTTGTCCATGCTTTTCACCTCCGACATTATTATTTGCAGAAGGCAGTAATTTATTCAAAAATTTTCTAGTATTCGCTTTGAATGTTGTCCCAAATGCACCGGATTTTTTCCCGAATCATGCGGCTCAAACCGGGCAAACTATAGATTGCCGAATGACAAGCCGCCCACGGACGTCAAACACGCATAGGCATCAAATCAGAATTGGAGGAAATGAGAATGGCTGAAAACAAATATAAAGAATTTACGAGGAGTTCAACGGTGCACAGCCAGGCGACCGCCGCCATCGCGGACATCGCTGAAAAGGTGCCCGATTCCGGAGTCGGTATCCCCGATGAAATGCAGATCATCGCAGCCAAAGAGTTTGTCGATGAAAACGAAAAATGAAAGAAGCGCCTGAAGTATTCTCTTGTTTTCAGGAAGAATGCCCCAGGCGTTTCTTATCCGTTAAAATTTTTTCTGTGGGTTCTTTTACTGTTTTTCCGCCGCTTTCAACAATGCTCCGGCGTCTTTGGTTTTGATATGGTCGAAATCCTTCCTCAACATTTTCAAGACGATCTTTTCCTGGTTGATCTCCTCGGCTGTGCGCAATCCGAGCTTTCTCTTGACGGGCATGGCGGGACACCAACCCAAAAGAGCATATTGCAGAAGAGCGATGCCGGAGATCAAGGTCAAAAAAGACCAGAATTTATTCCTTGAGATCCCCAGTAGCGAACAGCCCATAATGCATACCGCCGCCTCCGCTTCCATAAAGCGCTCCGTATCCCACTCGGCATTGAGGGTTTGGATCCGGCGCGAAAGCTCCTCTTCATCCGCATCCTGCATGCTGGCAAGGCTGTCCTTCGTATAGGTGCGGATCTTATCGTTGATGTCAGGATCCGTATATGCGGCCACCCGCTGCGTGGTGGCAGGTAAAATATTTT
>DLFX01000198.1:0-1625 GCA_002482405.1 Firmicutes bacterium UBA7709
ATGGGACGTGGACCCGCGAAAAGTGGCTGACGGACGGCCTGTGGGACTGGCGTGGTTTTCTCCAGACTGTACACATTTTTCGAAAGCAAGGGGCGGCAAGCCTGCCGATAAAAAGATTCGTTGCTTAGCATGGGTGGTAATCCGTTGGGCCGCGACGGTACACCCGCGTGTTATGATTCTGGAGAACGTGGAAGAATTCAAAACTTGGGGGCCGCTGCTGGAAAACGGCAAACCCGACCCGGTGCAAAAGGGCCGGACGTTCAATTCTTTCGTGAATGCATTGCGCCGGCACGGTTACCAGGTCGAGACGCGGGAGCTTCGTGCCTGTGATTTCGGAACACCGACAAGCCGTAAACGGCTGGTTCTTATAGCTCGGTGTGACGGGCGGCCTATCGTCTGGCCCGAGCCGACGCACGGCGACCCGAAAAGCGAAGCTGTGAGAGCTGGCCGGCTGAAACCGTGGCGTACGGCAGCGGAGATTATTGACTGGTCATTACCGTGCCCATCTATATTTGCCAGCAGGCGGGAAATCAAAGCGCAGTACGGCTTGAATGCGGTGCGGCCATTGGCGGATGCGACGCAGCGGCGCGTGGCCGTTGGAACGGATAAGTTTTTCATCAAGTCGGCGGACCCGTTTATCATGGCAATCGGACAGACAGGCTTCAAGTCCGACAGAGTAAAATCAAAAGACGAGCCGCTGTCTACCATTGTTTCAAAGGCTGAGCATTGCCTTGTCGCTCCGATGCTCACAAAATATCATGGCCCGCACATCGGAGAGGAGCGTCGTGCGCGCGGGCAGGCGCTGGACAACCCGGTTTTAACCATCGACACGTCGAACAGATACGGCCTCGTAGCGGCATCGCTTGTCAAATATTACGGGCAGGGCATCGGACAGCACGTTGGTGAGCCGGCGCATACTATCACCACCAAAGACCGCGAGGCGCTGATTTCGGTACATATGCTCAAGCTGAAGGGCGACAATATCGGGCATTCAGTGAACGATCCTTTGCAGACAATAACAGCGGGCGGGCTGCATTACGGCGTTATCAAAACACGCTTGGTAAAAGCGGAGCCGAATGCCGATCTGCAAAACTGGCCTCAGGTACGTGAACTGCTGAATAAGTATTGCGGCTATACCATCGCTGGTGATGAAGTACTGTTGCTGGAGATTAACGGCGAAGCATGGTTCATAGCGGATATCGGTATGAGGATGCTGACACCGCGTGAGCTGTTCAATGCGCAGGGCTTTCCGGAAGATTACATCATCGAATTGATACAGCCGAACGGCAAGCCTTATCCGAAAGAAGAACAGGTGGCAAAGGCCGGAAACGCGGTTTGCCCACCGTTGGCTGAAGCGCTGGTGCGTGCAAACCTTCCGGAGATGTGCATGTCAAAAACCCGTCATTTACAAAGCAATTCCAATCTGATACGCTCTATGCTGTAAATTCATAAGCAGACATTAATGAGTCCGGGGCGGGCTCGGGCGCGTATCACGGGCGCGCTCCTCCTGCCCCGGGCGTTTTAATCTACAGGGCACTAACGGCCAGTGCTCATCACAGCGCGGCTGTACTGGCCGTTTAAACAGGCGACAGGGCGCTGGAACAAGGCATTATCAGGAGTCGGGA
>DLFX01000198.1:1636-3625 GCA_002482405.1 Firmicutes bacterium UBA7709
CGATACTCGGGCAGGACGGCAAGCTCATCGCATCGTGTGGCGGCAACTATCGAATGAGCGCACAGCTTTTCCACCTGTCTTTCGATGATAAGCTGCACAAGCTCACGCCGCGCGTGCCGCGTAACTTCTGGCCGGAACACGAGGACGGCTACATAGAACGCGTCTGTTTCAGCAATTCCATCAATGGATGCCTCAACGCACTATACGCTAGCGATGGCTACAAGTATAGCGTGTATATTCCAAAACATGAAATCGCGGTGTACCATCCGACAGCGCATGAGGTAGTAGACAAGGACATCACACACGAAGTATGGGCGGTGGATGATGAAGTTGCCGTGATAAAGGTCGGGGAGATAACCGTTTTGTGGGGCGACGTGGAGAACAGCATTCTCATACAGGGCATATACGTTCCCGTGGTAAAGTTTGTTTTCAGAATAGACAGGATACAGGGGGCGAGGATGCCGAACGGGCAGATACAATTCCTCGGAGACTGCATGCACGGCATGGCCGGGCAGACGGTGGAGCTGCCGGACATCAAATAGCAGACAGGCGGTGGCGGTATGAGTAAGCAGCGGCAGGCAATCAAGCGCATCGAGAGAGAGCTGGTCATGCGGGCAAAGCTGAAGCGGATACGGGAAGAAATTATGCGCGTAGCACAGGCAGAGGCTGAGGCGCAAAAGCAGAAGTGCATCGGTTGCTTATGGTTGAAGTGGGACGGCGTGACGGCGTATTGCCCGAGGAGCAGATGCGAGAGGGATACGGAAAGATGAAGCATATCGCGCAACCAAAGGGTTCAAATCTGTGTGGGCAGACCTGCGTGGCTATGATAGCGGGCATCACGCTTGATGAATCTATCAAAGTATTCGGAAAGAGTGGCTGCACCACCACAAAGGACGTAGCTTCGGCATTGAGGAAGCTAGGCATCCCCTGTGACGATAGGGTTATTCGCATCAGGAAAGGCGAGAACCCCATCAGCGTGGGAACGGTGGTGAAGATGGTAGTGCTGCATTGTGACAAATGGCCGAAGCATTGTTCTCATTGGGTAGTTCTGTATGGCGAATTGTATTACGACCCGGCAGCGTCTGTCGGCATTGGCTATGGAGATGGAGNNCGAATAACATCGTACCTTCCTGTGTACCTGACGGAGAAAGAAGCAGCTGCGGAAAAAGGTACTGTCGGAGGGGGCCGGGAAGACATGCGGGCTCGCTGACCCCATTCCGTAGCTGTGTTGGAGAGTTTTTTTTAAGAGAGGTTTAATTGAAAGTGAGAGAAGGTCAATGATAAAAAACCTTTTAGGCCAGCGCTTTGGGAGGCTTACCGTAATAGCATTAGAAGACAACGTAAAGTCCGGCTCTGCTCGATGGCGCTGCCGTTGCTATTGTGGCAATGAAATAAGCGTCCGTAGCAATAATCTTACTGGATGTGGAGTCAGAAGCTGCGGTTGTCTGGCAAAACACAATGCCTTAAAGCATGGAGATTCAAAAACGCGTCTTTATAATATCTGGTACGGCATCATCCGCAGAACTGAAGACAGCAGCCGAAAAGAATATAAAGATTATGGCGGGCGCGGAATAAAGATGTGCNNGTGGGCGCTCGCGAACGGTTATACCGATGAGCACTCCATCGACAGGGTGGAGAACGACGGAGATTATACTCCCGATAACTGCCGCTGGGCAGAGAGAATCGAGCAAGCAAACAATCGCACCGACACCCATTACCTCACGAAAGACGGCATAACAAAACCTGCGACTGTATGGGCAAAGGAACTGGGCGTCCCTTATATGCGAATCAAAAAGAGGATACGGCTTGGCTGGCCTGATGAGCGAGTGCTGGCATAAGCATTTATGCACCGCCGGAAAGGAGCGCACATGGCAGCACCGAAAAAAAAGGACATTGTTGTTGACGATGGGGCTGTTTATGTGCTCCGCTCCGGTACATCCGTGTTCATAAAAACGGCTGACATCTGCGCTATGACAGGCAAGACCAACC
>DLFX01000198.1:3647-4637 GCA_002482405.1 Firmicutes bacterium UBA7709
GATCCACTCCGCACGGTACGATGTTCGACCTGGCCGCATCTATGCGGTCATACTGCGATATGCTCGAAGCGCGTTCAAAGCCATCGGAGGACAAGGAAGCAGCGGAGGCGGAAAAGAAAAAAGGTACCGCCGAGCTGACCATCAAGCAGAGCAAGGCGATCATCGCGGCGCTGGAGGCTAAGGAGCTTCAGGGCAAAATGCACCGCTCTGAGGACGTGGCCGCGATGACCGAAGACCTGATTTATACCATCCGCGGCATGCTGCTGGCGCTGCCCGGCAGACTGGCGGTGGACTGCGCCGGCGCAAAAACGCCACGCGCTGCGTCCGAGGTGGTACGGCGCGAAGTCGTTAAAGTGATGGAAGAGCTGTCTCGCTACCGATACGATTCGGCAAAATACGAAGAACGCGTCCGTGAGCGCAAGCGCTGGGACGCGGATAAAGGCGGTCAGGCCGACAATGAAGAAGGCTGATGAGGCGCGATTGAACGCGGCGATTGCCAAGGCTATTGCGGGGATGAAGCCGCCCGAGGACCTGACTGTCTCACAATGGGCGGACAAGCACCGGAGGTTGTCGTCGGAGGCGAGCGCGGAAACGGGACCATGGCGCACATACCGCACACCGTATCTGAAAGAGCCAATGGACGCGTTCACCGACCCGAAAGTTAAGCGCATTGTGATGGTGGCGTCATCGCAGGTGGGCAAGACCGAGATGGAGCTGAACATTATCGGGTACATCATTGACCAGGACCCTGGCTCTATACTGCTCGTGCATCCGCAGATTGTAGATGTGAANNCCCCACGCTGCGCCGGAAAGTGGCCGACCCGAAAGCGCGCGATTCCAGCAATACAATATTGCAGAAATTGTTTGCGGGCGGCGTTC
The DNA here is from genome assembly GCA_002482405.1 of Firmicutes bacterium UBA7709. The sequence goes on from DLFX01000198.1 coordinate 4,527, forward strand.
TCACGATGTGCGGCAGCACCGAAGCCCACGCGCTGGCGAGCAAACCGATACGGTATCTCATTGGCGACGAGCGCGATCGTTGGGCGACGTCGGCGGGCAAGGAAGGCAACC
>DLFX01000114.1 GCA_002482405.1 Firmicutes bacterium UBA7709
AATGTGGATGTTTTCATCGTATTGGATGATCCCTGCCATAGGCGGCCGGAGTGTCTCTGCAATCTCGGAAATGCCCGGAACAAGCCCCGTGTAGATCAGGTTTGCCATCACCTTATTGATAACATAGGTCCGGTCCTTAATGCCAATGCTGAGCAGAACCTGGTCCAGCGCGTCCGCGTCCCTGATGGCGGCATATTCCGGCACGGTGACGATCACCGCCGCATCGGCGCCCGCCCCTGCTATCGTCAGGTCTTCACCGATCCCGGCCGGCGCGTCGATAATGATATAATCGAAGTTTTTCTTTAATTTTCTGCATAAAACCTTCATGTGGAGAGGTGTGATCTCAGCCTTGTTTCTGCTTTGGGGCGCCGCCATCATATACAGCTCGGGAAATCTCCGGTCTCTGACAAGGGCCTGCTTGATCCGGCACACGCCTGTGAGGACGTCTGTAACGTCGTAAACCACTTTATTCTCAAGCCCTAGGCAGATGTCGAGGCTGCGAAGCCCCAGGTTCATGTCGATCAGAACTACCTTGTATCCCTCCTGTGCGAGCTTCGCACCGGCATTAGAGGTAAAAACCGTCTTGCCGACTCCGCCTTTCCCTGAAGCTATTAAAATAACCTTACCCATCTTACTCTCCTCATTATTGTGTAATCTTCGTGTCTATGCTGTAATCCTGGTATACCTTATCCAGCTGCAGATACTTGCCGATCACCTCTCTTGCCACCGGCGCGGCATAGCCCGCAGTGCCGCCCTGGAAAAGCAGCACCGCCACCGCAATCTTGGGGTCCTCTGCCGGAGCCAGGGTCACGACCCAGGCAAAAGGATCGTAGCTNNCATCGACCTTGCCCTTGCTGAGATTGATCACGGCCTGTCTCACCGCGTAATTCTTCGTCGTATAGATCTCGGGATACTCCTTCAGCAGCCGGTTCATCTCCGTCTCGACGCCGGTCCAGCTCAAAGCGGGGTTGATCCTGGAAAGGTATTGCTTGATGTACTCCACCTCATCAGGCGGATTTATTTTTCCCGCTCTCTGGGCGGTTCCAGACTTGCCGGCGACCTGTACCGGAAAGTTTCCAAAGGTCCCCTTCAGGCTGCCCTTCGGCCCTGTCGCCACAAGCTTCATGCCGTTAATGATGTATTTCAGTTCATCCGGATCCTTCAGCTCGATCTGCTTCCCAGGCTCCTTCACATGGGTTCCCTCTCCTTCGACGGCCTTGACCAGGCTGACCTGATTATGAATGCCTCCATTGCCGACGGTTGCTACATAATTGGCGATCTGCAGCGGAGTGTACTGGTTTTCGCCCTGGCCGATGGAAATGTTCAGCTCGTCGCCCAGGGTCCATTGGGCCTGGTTGAAATACGTAAATTTGCAGAGGTCCGCAACGGTTTCGATCAGATCATCCTTGACGCCGAGCTTCCCCAGGCGTTCGATCAGCTTGTTTCTCGACGGATTTTCTTCCGTCCAGCCCACGATGGTGTTGATGTTTTCATTCAGCTTTTCCTTGTCCTTGANNCGATCAGAACGTTTCTCAGCATCGATTTGATGGACGCCATCTTCCGCTCCTGGCTCGGCACGGGAACTACGGTTTCCGGAATTTCGATCCCGGTTTTAAGCCCCAGACCGTACTGCTGCGCATAGGAGGTTATTTTTTCAATATTCATCTGATCCTTTAATCCAAGAGAAGTCTTTTTATAGAAGTCCCGTCCCGTCGCGATGTCGAAGAAATAGTAGTTGCAGGACACTTCCAGCGCCTCCGCCAGATTGACGTATCCGTGGGAACCTTTATGCTGATTCCACAGCAGACACGCGTAGNNTTCTGTTTCCTATCTTGACATAGCCGCCGTCGTATAATTTCTTATAGGGATCCAACCCGCTTTCCAAGGCGGCTGTCGCCGTGACCAATTTAAAGGTGGACCCCGGCTGTACGGCCGTTCTGGACGCCACATTGAACAAGGGGAGCGGAGACAGGGGATCTCTCAGGTTTTCTCCCTGCAGCGCGTTCCAGTCCTCCTTGCTGATGCCTGTCGCAAATAAGTTGGGGTCGAAATCCGGATAGCTTGCCATGGCCAGCACGTCGCCGGTCTTTACGTCAAGAGCCACCACCGCGCCTACGTTTGCGTTCTTGTAAGCGGTCCCGTATTTAAAATCTCCCCATTGGCTCTTAAAAGTCCCCGCTCTCTGGATCTCCGTCAGCGCCTGTTTCAGCGCAGCCTCCGCAGTTTTCTGCAGATCCAGGTCGATGGTCAGATAGATATCCTGTCCCTTTTGGGGTTCTGTTTCATTGATGGTCCGAACCAGTTCGCCGAAGGCGTTGACTTCCACGTTCTTGGTGCCGTCCTTGCCCTTCAGCGTGGATTCAAAGGACTTTTCAATTCCCTCTTTGCCGACCATATCGGTAGATTTATACCCCTTTTCATCATATTCGGCTTTCTCGCTTTCCGAAATCTGCCCCAGATAGCCCAGGACATGGGCGGCAGTGTTTCCGTTGGGGTAATATCTTACGGACTCGGCCACTACCTCGACGCCCGGAAGATCGGATTTTTTCTCCTCCATGATGACGATGGTATTGTTGGATACTCCCCCCGCGATTTTCGCAGGCATATATTTACGATAGCCCTGTGATGAGAGCTCATTCCTTACCACCATGATTTTTCTTGCCTCGGTATCGCTTACATCCTGCGGAATTTCAAATTTCTCCCTCAGCGCGATGAAAGCTTCCTCCGCTGTAAAGTTTTTCGCTTCCTTCGCCGGATCCTTGACGAGGCTATATCTCCCCAGAAAGCTTTCCTTATCCAGATCTTTCGTAAACTTCATGTTTTTGACGGAAATCGGCGGAAAAATGTTGTAAACGGTCTGCAGTTCCGCCTGGGCCTCGTAGTTGTCGAGTCCCTCCTTGATATTCTGGCGCCTTCTCATTTCAGCAAAGGCCTGTTCCGCGGTATAATCCGCCGGCATCGCCTGCGCTGTAAGCCAGTCCTCGATATCCTTCTGATAAGTATAGTAAAATTGCCCGTTCTCGATCAGGATCGGAAAATTGTCATAATACTGATCGCCGTTGGCTTCCAGAATATGGATCAGATTCAGCGAAACCTCGTTGATCTGTTCATTGGTCAGATCCCCGGCGCTGAACTGTACGGTAAAGCTGGGCTTGTTTCCCGCCAGTATCCTGCCGTACCGGTCGAGGATCTGGCCCCGGGGCGCAGAGGTGCTGATGCTCTTTATGCTGTTATTTTTGGCCTCCTGGTCCCACTGGCCGCCTTCCACGACTGTCAGTCCGAAAAGCCGGATTCCAAGGATGGCCATCATGACCATGACTACAGCGAGTATTTGATTGTATCTTGATTTAAACCATTTCATGACCGATTCAGACTCCTTGCCTCCTGCAGATTTCCGCGGTACATATACCGGTCTCGGGGATGCCTGATGACACTGCGGCGGACAAAATAATAAATGACCACGTTGATGACGACATGGCAGGCCAGCAGCACCGCTTCCTTTTCCATGACATAGCCAAAGGCGGCGGCGCCCCCCAGCATGCTGTAAAGGCTCCAGTAGACCAGAGCGTAAACAGCCGTCCCCATCAATGATACGATCAGTACGGAAACCATGCTATCCTTGTAAAGGTATCTCTTCATTCCTATGCATACCAGCGCCACGACAAAGTAAGAAAAGGGAGCGATCCCGATGACCTTGCCGAAACAGATATCGAATATGAATCCAAAAGCCAGCCCATAAACAACGCCGTGATAACCTTCATACAAAAACGGAAAGATTATCACGAGGCATAGAATCAGATTCGGCGTCATATCAAAAATCCTGAGAAAATTCAATACGGTGGATTGAAGGATAAACACCGCTAAAAATATTAAAAATGAAATTCTATATTTCAACACTACCTCCTGAGACTGCTATTTCTTCACCAATACGGTAACCTTCTGTAAATTTTTAAAGTAGGCGCTGGGCTCTATCGTCACCGTTTTAAGGAGGGTATCGTTGTTCCACGCAACTTTTTTAACCTTGCCGATGGGAATTCCCTCCGGGTACATTCCCATTCCCGAAGTGATCAGAACATCGCCCTCGACCACCGCCGCCTTTGGATCGATCATATACCCTGCAAGTTCCCCTTTTCCGTCTCCCGAAAGGATCCCTAAGAGCTGCATGTCCCGGGAAACCTTGAAGCTGACAGAATTGGATTCAT